>CAZFZW010000046.1:0-9171 GCA_964523465.1 uncultured Clostridium sp.
GAGTGAAGTCCTCGTCTCTCTCTCCACCGAAACGCTCCTCAAGGTTGAAGCAGGCAGGGATCATGGTGATGAGAGCGAACACGGCGCAGACGATTGCGACCACGGTGTAGTTGAGCTTGATATACTCGCTGACAAGCACTGTGCCGACAACAAGTGCAAAGCCTGAGCCTACGCCCGACCAGATCTGCTTATAGGAGCAGATGGTGTTTCTCTCGTCGATGTTTTCGCTCATCGAGGTGATGATTCCGAAAATCGGCACATCACACAGGGTATAAGCGGTATCCCAGAGTATGTAAGAGACGGTGAGCCATATAAGCTTGCCGTTTTCGCCGATTCCGTTGGGGATAGCGAAAAGAAGAATCGTAGTCAGCGGAATGAATATAAGGGATATTTTCAGCCACGGTACGAATTTTTTGCCGCTCTTGAATCTCACCTTGTCGAATATTACGCCGAATATCGCATCGTTTACCGCATCCCAGATTTTGACTGCGAGCATGATGCCTGCGGTTTTGACAAGTCCGCCTATCGAGAGCATAAGATAGGTAGTCAGAAATGATGAGACGAGATTGTAAATTGCGTTTTGTCCGCAGAAGTAGAGATAATAGCTGAGTCTCTCCTTCGGCTTGGTTGACCAGCCTGCTGGCGTGGATTTGAGCCTTGACATTGGTTAGCCTCCTGTTTTGTGTATTTCGATTGATTTTCGTGCAACATTTCTTATAATACTGTATCACATTTACAAAATATAGTCAATAAAATGCACGTAAAAATAAAATTTCCGTGTGAGCGGTTATGCCTTTTGCCTATGAATACGGAAAAACTCACTGCGAAATAAAAATGCCCTCCAAAGTGGTCTTGAAAAATTTTCAAGACTTTGCTCTGAAGGGGAAATATCGTTTTATGTATTACCATGAATAAAAGAAGTCGTCTATCATTTCTTCCACATGAACGGGCGAGACGTCGTTTCGCTCAAGCATGGCAATGAAACGACTAAGCTCTGCTTTGCTGTAAGTTATGTCGGGGAAATCGACAGTATAACATTCACCGCAGTCCTCTACGGTCATTTTCAAACCGTAGCAGACACGGTGCCTGATATTCTCTTTTGAAGTTTTGTGCTCGGGTTCCTCAATCCCGAGTTCAGTGCCGACTGTCAGCTCGAATTTGATTTTCCGCATATTCTTACCCTCGTTGTAAGCTTCTTGAAAATAATTATATGTGAAAAGTTTTCACATTGCAATACTTTTTAACAGATTTATTGAAATTTTTTTCATTTTTTATTGAGAAAAGTGTATTTTTATGTCCGATAAAAGGGCGAAAAAGCGAAAAATCCCCGAACAGCGTTGAAAAACGAAGTTCGGGGAGTGATTTTTTATTCAGATGTCAAAGATGTTCAAGCCTGTTTCTTTGCTTATCCTGCGTGACATTTCGGCAGGTAAAGTGCGGATGAACATTTCGCAAGTGGCACTGATTACGGCCTTGTTGAGATGGCCGCCGAACACTGCGCCCTCTTCATTTGCAAAAGCGGCGTGCAGATGGAGATACGGTTCGCCGTCCTTGCGGCTGAGATTGCCGTTTAGCGACACAAGCTCAAGCGGCTCGGAGAGGGAGATGCTGTGATACTTCTTCTCGTTGAGGTCATAGAGACCGAATGTCACCTCGTTTGCTGCCCCGATTGCCGAAATTTCGGCAAAACGGATATTCTCGTCCGCCGCAAGCTTTGTGACAGATTCGACTATGTCCTCGCCGGGGTCAAGTCTGACTGCGTATGTGTCGTTTGCTTTGATATATTTCATAATGTCACCTCGTGAAATTTATTCCTGCTGATGTTCGTATTCTTTGCATCGTGCGGCTGACCGCCAGTGCGGTGGCTTGAAGTTCACGGTACTTTTCACGGTTTTCTTCGGGGAAATTTATCAGCTGAGAGAACGCTTGAGCCTCATTGCCCATGAGCTGTGACTTTTCGGTGTCACCGCACAAAATCCGAGTTTCACCGCTGTTTAGTACCAGTTGCATATCGGTAAGCTTTGAAATTGAGCCTATTTTTATGCTGCCGAGTTCGCCGATTATCTGTGAACCCGAATGGTCCTGGCCTGTTTTGCAGCTCGTGAGAGTTACGGTGGTGTCACTGCAGAGCAGCACTGCCGAGGTTGTCGCATCCGCTCCGCTTTCGAGAAAAGATGCAACGGCCGCCGTTTTCTGCGGCTCGCCGAATAAATCGACCGTAGGATATACACAGTAGATTCCGAGATCCATCAGACTGCCTGTTGCCATTTTGGGGTTGAATATATTCGGCAGCTCGCCGTTTTTGTAGGCAGGATATTTTGAAGAATACTGCGAAAAATCGAAGTGTGCCATCCATATTTTGCCTATTTCTTTCATGGCATCACGCAACAACTGTCTCGCGGGTGAGTGCATATACATTATAGCCTCGATGTATACAACACCGTTTTCTTCGGCGATTTTGTAAAGCTCGCAAAGTTCGTCGGGCGTTACTGTTATCGGCTTTTCGCAGATGACGTGCTTCCCCGATTCGAGCATCCGTTTGCTCTGCTCGTAGTGCAGGGCGTTCGGACTTGCAATATAGACACACTCGGCAGGGGAGGCGGCAAGTTCATCGAGGGAGGTGAAAACCTGCTCGATGCCATTTGCATCTGCAAACTCTCGACCCCTTTCTTCCGTGCGTGAATATACGGCGTAAAGCGAAAGCTCAGGAGCAAATTTAAGTCCGTCTATAAAGCTTTGAACTATCCAGCCAGTGCCGATGACAGCTAATTTCATAACAATTTCCCCTTAGAGTTTCTTTGCCATTAAGGTACAGGATTTGAGAGAAAATACCGTATCAAATCCCAATCTTTTGTAAAATCTTCTTGCGCCTGCATTAACGGTGTCCACTGTCAGCATAATGCCGGATACACCGTTTTGTTTGAGGTTACTCAAAAGCGTTTGAGTCATCTTTGTACCGAGACCGTTTCCCTGATAGTCGGGCAGAATGTCTATGTGCATATGTGCGGGATAGCTCTTTTTGAAGAGCGGCGGCAAAACCATTGAGCCGAAAGTCTCAAGCACATTGAAAAATCCGCAGCCTTTGACCCTCGGAAAGTATTCACGGCGAAAGATTCGTCTGAATTTATCGCCGTCGGGGGAACACAGGACATAGCCTATTGCAGTGTCGGAATCCGTGTCCACTGCAACGAGGCAGTGTTCCGCTTCGTGCTCTAGATAATAGTCGCAAAATGTGGAGAGCAGAAAACGGGTGGACTTCTCCTCATATGCGTTGGGCCCTGCCGTGGCAAGGCAGATTGAACGGACATCCTGCTTGTATCTGTCCTCAAACGGCAGTATCTTTAACATAGCGTTCTCCTTAAAATTCAAAGTGATTTTCGCCTGCGTGGAGTGTGTGTTCAACTTTGTTGAATATGAATTTCGCACTTGAGGGCACAGTTATATCAAAGCTTATCTTCCCGTCCGATTTAACAAACGAAACGGCGATTTTGCCCTGAATGGTGGTTATAAATCCGCTCGCTCTGCCGAGTCCACCGGGAATCTCGGGTGCTATGAGTATTTTTTCATATCCTGCCGAGTTTTGTTCCTGAGTTATGCCGAGGATAAACGAGAACAGGTAGCGTGTCACCGCACCGAACATCGGATGACTGTGCGAACGCTCGCCGTCCCAGTTTTCCCAAAGGGTGGTCGCACCATGTTTCATCATATTATAAAACGAGCCTTTGCCCGTTGAAGTGAGCAGGTTGAATGCGGTGTCCCTGTGGCCTCGCTCAAAGAGCACACGGGTGAGAATGTCCGTGGCAAAGATTCCTGTGTCATATGAGTCTGCCGCAGTATATTTTTGCACAAGCTTCTCTTCCGTCTTTTCAGTGCCGAGACCTATATCAAGTGCGAAACTGTCCGCACCCTGAGTGTTGCCGATGAACTGCTCATTGTTCGGGTCATAATATTCGCGGCAAAGTGCAGCCTTTTTGCTCTCACATTTCTCCGAAAGAGCACGGGCGATTTCGCTTTCGCCGAGTATTTCGGCTACTTCGGCAGCAACCTTGAGCTGTTTTGCATAAAGTGCCGTGTTGACGAAAGGTTCGGGAATGACTATTTTTTCGGGGGTACACCAGTCACCGAGACACCAACCGTCCTTTTCTTCATGCAGTATTATGTCATTGCATGAGCGAGAGTCGAGGTAGTCGAAATATTTGAGCATCTTCGGCAGAAATTCTTCGAGTACCGCTTTGTCGCCATACATCTTATAGTATACATACGGTACTGTGACTATTGCGCCCCCCCAGCCGACAGGGCCTCCGCCGCCGCCCATAAACGGTGCGGTGTGTTGCACATGGCCGCTGTGAATATCCTGGCAGTCGGAAATATCCTCGAGCCATTTTCTGTAAAATCGCCGTGAATCGGTGAGCATCATCGCACTTTCACAGCAAAGCTGACCGTCGCCCGTATAGCCGAGCCGTTCTATATGCGGACAGTCGGACGGTACGCCCGAGTGCATATTGGAAAGCTGAGTTCTTATATATGCGGTGTAGAGCCAGTTGAGAATATCGTTGTCACAATCAAACGCCGAGGTAACGGCGCAGTCGGAGTTTACGACCTCGCACAAAAGCGGCTCTGCGTTGCGGCTGAGTTCAAAATACCGGAAGCCGTGCCATGTGAACCACGGCTTGCACTCGTCGCCCTTTTTTACATTTATATATCTGTCCTGCTGTATCTGCTTATCCCAACCGCAGGAGTCAAAATTGAGGGTCATATCGGAGTTCAGTTCTTCACTGCAACGAACAAGTATGTCTGCATTGTCCTGCCTTGCGGTGACAACGGGATAGCCTGAAATGTTTTCGCCCATATCGTATACGGAACAGTCTCCGATGTCGCAGAGTTTCTTCGGCGTTATTGTACGAACAACCCTGTCGGCAGGGCAGTCCTGAATATAAAATTCACATTCGTGGCAGGGAGCGGACAGAACAGGCTTGAATCCGCTGTCTGCCGTCAGCTCATCGGCAAGGCTCATGTCGTGGGTCTCGCCGTGATAGAGATTGTTCTCGGTGATTCGGCTCTGCCTCCATTCGAGCGAGCGGTCGGAGACGACTGAATATGTTTTGCCCGATGTGCCCGTGATGTCGATTTTATAGCACAGCTTTACATTGCCGAAAGTGGTATTACCCTCTGACTTGCGGCGAGTCTGCGAGAACCATCCGCCGCCGAGAATCACCCTGATGTCATTCTCACCGTCAACTATCAGATGCGAAATGTCATATCTGACTGCATATGTGCGGTATGACAGGTTATCGTTTATCGGATATGAAAAACTTTTTGTGTCACGGGCACAGTATTGCGAGGTGACTGGGACAAATTTATCCTGCGATACCTCTTTTCTGTTTATCCAAAGACGGAAGAAGCCGAGACCGCATATTGTTATTTCAGCTTTTTCGGCGTCGTTGACAACAAATTTGCCACGTATTACCGGTGAAGTACATTCGGGTGAACAGGTCACCCATTCGGCGTTTGCAAACAGGTCGTTAAAATTCATATGTTTTCTTCCTCAAGCTTGCTTTTGGTGTTTTCAAGTTCCTCCCAGAGGAGCATCTGCTCGGTCTGCTCGTTGTTGAGAGACTCGAGCTTTTCGGTAAGTTCGAGTACCTTTGCATAGTCGGCGGAGGTCTCGGGCGAGGATAACTCGTCGTTAGTGTCGGCAATAAGTCCGTCAAGCTCGTTTATCCGCTCTTCGCAGCGTTTTATCGCCGTTATCGTGCGGCGCAGCTCGCTTTCACGCTCTTTGCGGCGTTTGTAATCCTCGCCGCCCTTGCCGACAGATTTGACGGCTTTCGGTTTTGCCGACTTAGCCGACTCCAGCGACAAAACATAGTCGTCATATCCGCCGTCAAAGCTCTCGGCACCGTTCATGCCTATCGACAGCACACGGGTCGAGAGTTTGTTTATGAAATATCGGTCATGCGAGACTACGAGCATAGTGCCGCCAAAGTCGAGAAGAGCCGCTTCAAGTGCCTCTCTCGAGGGGATGTCAAGGTGATTGGTAGGCTCGTCGAGCAGCAGTACATTTGCACCCGACAGCATCAGCTTTAAGAGTGAAAGCCTTGCCTTCTCGCCGCCACTCAGGGTCTCGACTTTTTTGAATACATCGTCACCGCAAAAGAGAAATTGGCCGAGCAGGGTGCGAACTCTTGCCTCGGTAAAGTCACGGTGAAGCTCCCAAATCTCATCGATTACGGTGCTTGCGTTGTTGAGCGAAGAGAGGGTCTGGTCAAAGTAGCCGACCTTGACCCCTGCGCCGAAGAAGAACGAGCCTTCATCGGCACGCTCGGAGTGGGTGAGTATCTTCAAAAGCGTTGTTTTGCCGCAGCCGTTGGGGCCTAGCAAAAACGCACGGTCGCCTTTTCTTATACCGAATTCGACGTCTTTGAAAAGTGACTTGTCGCCAAAGGACTTTGCAAGTCCTTTTATGTTGAGCACCTCATTGCCGGTCTGCTCAACATCTCCGAAAGAGAAACCGAGCGTTTTTGCCGAGCGTTCGGGTGAGTTTATTTCAGCAAGCTTTTTGTCGAGCATTTTCTGCTTGCTGTCGGCTGTTATAAAGTGCCGCCAGCGGCGTTGCTGTTCGATTATTCCCTCGAGCCTGTGAACCTCGTCCATCTGCTTCTCATAGTGGCGGCGTTCTATCTCGTCACGCTCGGTTTTCTGTTCGAGAAAACGGGAATATCCGCCGTTGAACATCTCAATGCGTCCGTTTTCAAGGAGCATCGTTTTGTTTGTAACCTTGTCGAGAAAATATCGGTCATGGGAGATTATGACTGCACTGCCCTTGTAGTCGTTGAGAAAGTTTTCGAGCCATTCAAGGCTGGTCAAGTCAATGTGGTTCGTCGGCTCGTCAAGAAGTATCAGGTCGGGCGAGCTTAAAAGCAGCTTGCCAAGTGCCAATTTGGAACGCTGACCGCCGCTCAAAAGGGAGCAGGGGAGCGAAAAATCGGACAGAGAAAATCCGAGTCCTGTCAGTGCCGAACGGGTGCGGCTTTTGTAAGTGAGTCCGCCCTCATTTTCAAATTCGGTGTGCAGACGGTTTTGCTCGGCAATGAGTGCGTCAATGTCGCCTGCGCCTGCCTCAATGAGATCGGCAAGCTCCTCAAGGCGTTTCTCTTTCGCCATGAGCGGTGCGAAAATGCTCTCCATCTCGTCATAGACAGTCTTTTGACTGCCCGAGCAGGCGTGCTGTTCAAGATAGCCGACTTTGACATTTTTGCCGCAGAATATGCCGCCTGCCGCAGGCTCAATTTCTCCGGTGATGAGTTTGAAAAGGGTAGTCTTGCCTGTGGCGTTTGAGCCGATGAAACCCACCTTGTCACGCTCGTTTATCTCAAAGCTGACCCCCGAGAAAAGACTGCGTGAGCCAAACTCCATATCAAGATTTTGTACGCTTAAAACTGCCATAATTTTCGTCAGACCTCGGTTTCGAGGACTTTTATAACTCCGTTGATTTTGTATTCGCCGCAGTCGGCGGGGATGAATATGCTGTCGCCTTTCTTGAGGCTGAGTGTTTCTCCGGCACAGGAAATCTTGCCCTCGCCGTCGAGAATGAGAAGGGAGACAAACGAATCGCTCTTTGCACTGCCCGAAAATTCGCCGTCAATGTCAAGAACACGCTCCGTGAAGAACGGGCAGGAGACAAGCTCGGTAACACTACCGTCCGTGCTCGGAGTGCAGGGGTTCTTATAAACATCTGTATTGGTGACATTTATCGAATCCTCAATATGAAGCTCGCGGGGTTTGCCGTCAAGACCCAAGCGGTTGTAGTCGAATATTCTGTAGGTGGTGTCGGAATTCTGCTGAACTTCGGCTAAGAGAATACCCTTGCATATTGCGTGCAGTGTGCCTGCCTCGATGAAGAAAAAGTCGCCCTTTTTGACGGGTACTTTTTTGACATAATCGGTCAGTGTGCCGTTTTCAATGGCGGAGCGGAACTGCTCTTTGCTTATCTCTTTTTCAAATCCGAGCAGAAGATATGCACCCGGCTCGCAGTCGAGAATATACCACGATTCGGTTTTGCCTGCACCACTGCCTTTTTTGAGGCAATAGGCATCATCGGGGTGAACCTGAACGGAGAGGTCAGCCGCCGCATCGATAAACTTGATAAGCACGGGGAAGTCGGAAAATCCCTCGCAGTTTTTGCCGCCGAGCTCGGGATGCTCTAAATAGACCTCGCGAAGGCTTCTGCCTGCAAACTCGCCGTTTGCGACAACCGAACTGCCGTTTTTGTGTGCCGACATAACCCATGCCTCTGCGGCGTTCCTCTTGTCGGTTTCAACAGAATATTCGTCTATCAGTCTGCGTCCGCCCCAGACGGTCTCCGAGATGAACGGTACTAATTTCATAGGATAAAGCTTCAAAATTATCTACTCCTTTTGTGGATTTAACATTATTATTCAACGAACCGTAAAAAATATCGTTCGCCTGAATTATTTTATCATATTTGTCCCATAATTGCTATACAAATAATACCGGGAGGACGAAAAAATGGTTACAGCTTTCAAGTATTTGCTCGGCGGAAAGCTTAAAAAGGCGGAAAATGCGCCCTCACAGGAGGATCAGCTCCTCGAGGACATAAGAGCGCTGAAAAAAGAAATGGATGCGGCATATATGAGGTTTGAGTACGGAGAGGACGATGATTCCGTAGAGGCGGCGATATTTGAGCTTGAATCGCTGAAGCACCGTTATCACAGACTGCTCAAGATGGCGAAAAGCGAGAATTTGGAAAGCAGCGACATAGCCGTATGCTATAAACTGGAATGAGGGGATAGTCTTGTCAATGGGAACAAAAATACTGCTTATTGCGGCACTTGCCGTGGTCGCCGTTACGCTTGCGGTGTTCGTGTTGACCAAAAAGCACGGTATAGCCGCATTGCTATTAAATGCCCTCGGCGGCATAGCGGCACTGTTTGCGGTGAACATTACCGGGCTGGTGACGGGAATACAGCTCGCCGTCAACCGTTGGTCTCTCATAGCGGGAGCGGCACTCGGAGTGCCGGGAGTGGTATCAATGCTCGTGCTTGACATCCTGTTTAAAAAGTAAAAAACGATGACCGCAAACGCACTTTTGTCGTGCTTTTGCGGTCAAACTATAAAAAAATCAAAAAATTTAAAATTACCCTTGACATT
>CAZFZW010000047.1:0-8917 GCA_964523465.1 uncultured Clostridium sp.
ACATCAATATTTACCTTCCTTTTTTAAGACTCGCTATGTGCGGGCGGGCTGTGCCACTTAGTAGTAAAAATACTGCCCGAGATATGCGGCATGAATGATTATATCACATCAAGTCCCACAATGTCAAACATTCTGTGAAACTTTTTGCTCTTTTTTGAGGAAATTTTCAAAAACTTTCCCCGACAGTTTGACCGTCGGGGAAACTCGGTTTAATAATTGTCGTAGGGCGGCTGAACCTCGTTTTCATCGGGCAAGATAAGTGCCATGATGATGTAAACGAGCAGACCCGGAAAGCTTGCCGAAACAAGAGCAATCAAGGCATAGATAAGTCTGACTACCGTGACATCTATATTCAGATAATCAGCCAGTCCGGCGCACACTCCGCAAATTTTCTTTTCGCTTGTTTTCTTATAAAGTTTCTTTCCGTTTGCCATTAAAAGTCATTCCTTTCAAGGTCATGATATTGTAATACCGTTTTGTGCCGCCGCAGCGGTAACGGTGTTTTTCATCAGCATCGCAACGGTCATCGGGCCTACGCCGCCGGGCACGGGTGTTATCGCCCCTGCCTTTTGACTGACCGAAGCAAAATCGACATCGCCGCAAAGCTTGCCGTTCTCATCCCTGTTCATGCCGACATCAATAACAGTAACGCCGTCTTTCACCATATCGGCGGTTATCATCTTCGCCTTGCCGACTGCCGCTATGAGAATATCCGCATTTCTTGTGAACTCTGCGAGATTCTCTGTCCTCGAGTGGCAGACAGTAACAGTTGCGTTCTCCCTGAGCATGAGCATTGCCATAGGCTTGCCGACTATGTTACTGCGTCCGACTATCACACAGTTTTTGCCTGCCGAAGAGATATTCTCGTGATGCAGCATCTCTATAACACCCGAGGGAGTGCAGGGCAAAAGCGTGCCGCCGCCCGTCATCAGCTCACCGACATTCTGCGGATGGAAGCAATCAACATCCTTTTCAGGGGCAATGCGGCGAATAAGCTCATCGGAATCTATATGTCCGGGCACAGGCAGCTGACAGAGTATGCCGTTTACACTGCTGTCGGCGTTGAGCCTGTCAATAAGGCTGTCAAGTTCCTGCTGCGTTGTCTCGGCAGGGAGAGCAAATTCAAGCGACTTTATTCCGACTCGCTCGCAGCTCTTCTTTTTGTTGTTGACATAAACTCTCGATGCCGGGTCGTCTCCGACGATTATAACCGCAAGGCACGGCTCAACGCCGCTGTTTTTGAGGCTTTCCACCTGCGTGCCGACCAAAGCGAGCACATCGGATGAAATCTGTTTTCCGTCTATCAGCTTTGCCATAGTCAATTCTCCTCTTTTTCGGGGGTATCGGTTGCTGTCACATTTTCGTCCTGAGCCTCGGCTGCCTTTGCCGCCGCCTCATCCGCAAGACGCTCTTTTCTGGTCTTGACGGCATCGGCAGGAAAATAATCGACGCCCTCAATGGGCTTGGGATGCTTTGTATATTTGACAGTGAACACTATGAACATCACAAGGCAGACAAGCATGAGTGCGCCCGAGAACACCTGCGACACTCTGATTGTTGTGTTTGCAATATAGAGGCTGTCAGTTCTGAAGCCCTCTATCACCATTCTGCCGAATCCATACCACGCACCGTAGCCGAGGAACAGCTGACCGCTGAACTTCCTGAACTTCTTATATATAATGTAGAGCACGAGGAAGCCGAGCAAACACCATATGGATTCATACAGGAAAGTGGGATGAACAGGCTTATAAGGATCCATTTCAATCCCCTTTTCCGCAAGCAGTGCGCTGTCTCTGATTATCGACGACGCTATCTTCTTGCTCCACATTCCCCACGGTGCATCGGTGTTTGTACCGAATGCCTCCTGGTTCATAAAGTTGCCCCAACGGCCGATGCCCTGTCCTATCAGCAGGCTGATGCCGCCCATATCCAGAAGATTGAGTATGTTTATCTTTCTGACAAGGCACACTATCACAGCCGCACCTATACCGGCAATTATTCCGCCGTAAATAGCAAGTCCGCCCTGCCAAATCTGCGGTATCTCCGCAGGATGAAGCTTGTAATAATCCCACTGGAATATTACATAATATGCTCTTGCTCCTATTATTGCGGCAATGGTGCCGTAAATGAGCACATCGAGCATCTTGTCAAGGCTTATGCGCCACTTGTATGCCATTCTGCCACCGAAAAGTGCGGCAAGAATGAAGCCAAACGCAATAATAACGCCGTAGAACTTGATGCTTATCTCGTTTCCGAAGAGTGAAAACTCAACAAGCGTTGACGGAATGTTGAATCCTCTGTCTATCCACGAGAAATAGACTGTGGTAAAGTCGGACATCGGTATCATCCTCTCTTTTACTGTAAAGTTAATCGCTTTACAGTTTTAATTCCTTTATTTTTACCGTCCGAATCGAACGGACAAAATCATATAATGCCGAAAGCCGTTAAAAATCAACGCTTTTCAAGCTTTATAAAAAACCAGCTGTCAATGCCGAAGGAAAGTTCAAAGCAGTTGTAAAGCTATACAGCCTTACAAAGTTCCCACTCACTTCACTGAACTTTCGATTATCTTTTTGAGCGTATCTACGCCCTCTCCCGTCTGCGAAGAGAACGGAACAGTCTCGAAATCCGAAAAATCGGCAAGCTCGGTTTTGAACGCCTCGAGACGGTTGTTGCGTTCGGTCTTGTTGAGCTTATCTATCTTGGTGAGCACTATCACGGTCTTGTATCCGCCAGCCTTGAGGTACTCGAGCATATCATAATCATCCTGACTCGGCTTATGGCGTGAATCCACAAGCTGAACAACAAGCGAAATGTTTCGTCCGGAGTTGAAATACCCCTCCATCAAATCCGCCCAACGAAGTTTTTCACTCTTCGCCGCCTTTGCATAACCGTATCCGGGAAGGTCAACGAAGTTCACCTTGTCACCTTTGAAGAAATTGACCGTAACGGTCTTACCCGGCACTGAGCTTACTCGTGCAAGATTCTTGCGGTTGAAAAGCTTGTTCATAAGTGAGGACTTGCCGACATTCGAGCGTCCCGAAAAGACTATCTCGGGCTCGGCAAATCTCTTGAGCTGCGCCGATGTGCCGTAGGAACGGTCAAATTCAATAATATCAAATCTCATAAAAACCTCACTGTGTAACACGACTTTGGCGTGTATTAGTCTTGGTGTGCGGAATATTCGAGCGTTGTTTCTTCTCACTGTCGTCAGCGGAAAGTTCACAGTCGTCTCGGCTCATCGGTATCAAAGCAATGCTCAACACTTCATCCACATTAGAGACGGGCACAAACTTCACCGCATTCTTGACCGCCTCATCAACCTCGTCAAGGTCAGGTACATTGGCCTTGGGAATGATTACCGTCTTTATCCCTCGAATATATGCCGCCATGGACTTCTCCTTGAGTCCGCCTATCGGCAGCACTCTGCCTCTGAGAGTCACCTCGCCTGTCATTGCAACATCACGGCGAACGGGAACTCCCTTGAGTGCCGAGACGAGTGCAGTCGTCATCGTGACGCCTGCCGAAGGGCCGTCCTTGGGTACTGCGCCCTCGGGGCAATGAATATGTATATCTTTATTCTTATAAAAACCGCTGTCGATACCGAGCAGTTCGGCTCGGGAACGGATATAAGATACCGCAGCCTGTGCACTCTCTTTCATCACATCGCCCAGAGAACCGGTAAGTTCCAGTTTGCCTGTACCCTCGAGCACAGCAGCCTCAACTTCCAACAGCTCGCCGCCAACCGAAGTCCATGCAAGTCCGTTGACTACGCCGACCTCATCGGTATCTCTGAGTCCCTCATTCTTGAATTTCGGGTTGCCGAGCAGCTCAACAAGTCCGTTTTCCTTAACGGTTATTTTCTCCTCGCCCTGAGCGACCGACTTTGCCGCCTTGCGGCAGATACCGGCAATCTTCTGCTCGAGCCTTCTGACGCCTGCCTCACGGGTATAGCCATCGATAACGGTTCTTATCGCACCGTCGGTAAAACGAAGCTGTCTTGCGGTCAGTCCGTGCTTTTTGAGCTGTTTGGGTATGAGATGTTTCTTTGCAATGTGGAACTTCTCCTCGGCTGTATAGCTGCCAAGCTCAATAACCTCCATACGGTCATAGAGCGGTGCAGGTATATCGGATGCCACATTTGCAGTGGTTATGAACATAACCTTGCTCAAATCGAAAGGAATTTCAAGGTAGTTGTCTCTAAACGAGAAGTTCTGCTCGGAGTCGAGCACTTCAAGCAGTGCGGAGGACGGGTCACCCTTATAGTCACTGCCGAGCTTGTCAACCTCATCGAGAAGAATGAGCGGATTTGCACTGTCCGCCTGCTTTATCGCAGAAATTATTCTGCCGGGCATGGAGCCGATATAAGTTTTTCTGTGTCCTCTTATCTCGGCCTCATCGTGTACGCCGCCAAGAGAAATTCGCACATACTTTCTGCCCATGGCACGGGCAATCGACTTCGCCACCGAGGTCTTACCGACTCCGGGAGGGCCTACGAGACAGATTATCTGGCCGCCGACACTGTCAGTCAGAGCACGCACTGCCATAAATTCGAGTATACGTTCCTTGACCTTTTTGAGTCCGTAGTGGTCGGACTCGAGTACCTTTTCGGCATGGGCAAGATTGAGATTATCTTTGGTGTACTTGCTCCACGGAAGATTTATGCAGGTCTCGAGATAATTCCTGCTCACCGCCGCCTCGGGCGACTGAACAGTGTAACGCTCGAGCCTGTCGCACTCTCGCAGAAGCTTTTCTTTCGAGGTATCTTCAATCGGCAGTGCCGCTATTTTATCACGGAACTCCTGAACCTCCTCCTCGGGGGAGACACCGTTATTAAGCTCCGAGGATATAACTTTCATCTGCTCACGCAGATAGTATTCACGCTGATTATCGTCCATCTGCTTTTGGACTTTTTCGTGTATCTCGTCCTCATACTCAAGCATTCTCGACTCTTTGAGCAGCAGAACGCAAAGTATTTCAAGGCGTTTTACGGGATGAAGTTCATTGAGCACACGCTGTCTGTCCTCGGTTTCGAGGGCGATATTGCCGGCAATAAAATCCGCAAGCTCGCCCGGGTCATTGCACGCAAGCACTGCAAGTATAACATCGGGTGAAAGTTGGGGAGCATTCTGTGCATAGCTTTCAAATATACCCTTTGCACTTCTGACAAGTGCCTGAGCATACTCATCCTCGCTGTCGCACTCACGCACCGCACACGCTCTTATTGCACCGACAAGGTGCGGCTCATCCGAGACGATTCCGTTGAGGCGCGCCCTGTATTCGCCCCTGACAAAAACTCGCAGAACACCGTCTTCGCCCGGGAGCTTGGTGACTCGCACAACATTCGCAACGACGCCTATTTTATAAAGTCCGTCAAAATTCGGGTCATCGACGGATACATCTTTTTGTGCTGTTAAAAATACTTTTTTATCTCCTGCCAGTGACGCCTTGAGTGCCGCCACCGACTTTTTTCTGCCAACATCGAAGTGCACCTGCATTCCGGGAAACACAACGAGGCCTCGAAGAGCCACGGTTGGCAGAAGCATTGCGGCAGATTCAAATATATCTTCCATAAACATATCTTTCCTTTTCAGTTAATGTGCCGTCCGAGACGGCTTTTCCCCGTTTCGATAACTATAACTTGTTATTTTTTAATTATACTTCATATATGCTTTTGAGTCAACGACCAAAAATGACCGGAGCGACGTGAGCCGTTCCGGTCAGAGAAATTATTTCTTCTTTTTGCCAAAGAAGCCTCGCTTCTCATCAGGGGTGACATCGTCATAACCCATGCTGCTTTTGAAGTTTTTGAGTGCTTCACGCTGTTCTGCGGTAAGCTCCTTGGGAACTTCGACCACTATGCGTACATACTGATCGCCTCTGCCTCTCGAGTTGAGGTACTGAATACCCTTGCCCTTGAGAGACATAACCGTTCCCGGCTGAGTACCTGCCGGCAAATCAAACTTAACCTTGCCGTCAATAGTCGGTACCATAATACTGTCGCCCAGGGTTGCCTGAACAAAGTTTACCTTGCAGTCATACCATATGTTATAGCCCTCACGCTCAAAGAACGGATGTGGTCTGACGAAAACCGTCACATGCAGATCACCCGAGGGGCCTCCATTCGTGCCCATGCTGCCCTCTCCACGCACGGAGATAGTCTGTCTGTCATCGATACCTGCCGGGATATTTATCTCCAGCTCACGGCGTTTGGAAACCTTTCCACCGCCACGGCACTTCTGGCACGGCTTATCCACAACCTTGCCTTTACCGCCACACTTTGAGCAGACCTTAGTGGTAGAAATAACACCGAACGGTGTTCTCTGCTGAACATTCACTTGACCTGAGCCGCCACAATCGGGGCAGGTCTGAGGGGTTGAACCCTTCTGTGCGCCCGAGCCGCCACATTCCGAGCAGGTCTCGACACGGTGTATCTCGACCTTGCGCTTGCAGCCCTTTGCCGCCTCTTCAAACGAAATGGTAACACGAGTCTGGACATCCTCGCCTCTTCTCGGTGCATTGGGATTGCTTCGACCGCCGAAACCGCTGAAACCGCCCGAGCCGCCGCCGAAAAAGCTGCCGAAAATATCGCCCAGGTCGAAGTCCATGCCGCCCGAGCCTGTGCCCCAACCGCCTGCTCCGCCGCCTGCTCCGAAATTCGGGTCAACGCCTGCATGGCCGAACTGGTCGTACCTGCCTCGCTTATCCTTGTCGGAGAGAACCTCATAGGCCTCGTTTACCTCTTTGAATTTCGCCTCGGCATCAGCATCACCGGGGTTGAGGTCGGGGTGATACTGCTTAGCCTTTTGACGGTATGCTTTTTTTATCTCGTCCTCAGTGGCGGTTTTGCTGACCCCGAGCACCTCGTAAAAATCTCTTTTTTCAGCCAAGGGAAATTACTCCTTTTGTTTTGCAATAATAATACAGAGAATGCACGGGGCGGAGAGATTCCGCCCCTATGCTCATTTTTTATCAGTCGTTATCCTCGGGGATATCCGTGTAGTTAGCCTCGGTGTAGCCTGCGTCTGCACCGCCGTTAGCGGAAGCATCGCCCTGCTGTGCCTGAGCCTGCTCTGCGGCAGCCTTATAAAGCTTCTCGGATACCTCATAGAACTTTGCGGTCAGCTCCTCCTGACGGGACTTGATAGCCTCGGTGTCCTCACCCTTGAGAGCTTCCTTGAGTGCCTCGATCTTCTCGTTTATAGCGGTCTTTTCGTCCTCGGAGAACTTGTCGCCCTCGTCCTTGACGAGCTTCTCACACTGATAAACCATCTGATCGGCGTTGTTTCTTATATCAACATCCTCACGGCGCTTCTTGTCTTCCTCTGCGAACTTCTCAGCCTCATCAACAGCCTTCTGGATGTCCTCCTTGGACATATTGGTGGAGGAAGTAATGGAGATTGACTGCTCCTTGCCTGTGCCGAGATCCTTTGCGGATACATGAACGATACCGTTTGCGTCTATATCAAAGGTAACTTCGATCTGCGGTACACCTCTGGGAGCGGGCATAATTCCATCGAGGTGGAACACACCGAGGGTCTTGTTATCCTTTGCAAAATCTCTCTCTCCCTGAAGAACATGAATTTCAACAGACGGCTGATTATCAACAGCGGTCGAGAAAGTCTGGCTCTTCTTGACGGGGATAGTGGTGTTTCTGTCAATGATCTTTGTGTTTATGCCACCCATGGTCTCGATACCGAGTGAAAGCGGAGTGACATCGAGAAGAAGCAGACCCTTGACATCGCCTGCAAGCACGCCGCCCTGGATAGATGCGCCGATAGCAACGCACTCATCGGGGTTGATGCCCTTGAAAGGCTCAATGCCGGTGTACTTCTTAACAGCTTCCTGAACAGCCGGAATACGGGACGAGCCGCCGACCATAAGAATCTTGTGAAGCTCGGAAGTCTTGAGACCCGAGTCTGCAATAGCCTGACGCACGGGAACCATTGTTGCCTCAACAAGGTCTGCGGTAAGCTCATTGAACTTTGCTCTTGTGAGAGTCATTTCAAGGTTGAGCGGCTCGCCGGTGGACTTCATGCCGATAAAGGGCAGGTTGATAGTCGAAGTGGTGACATTGGAAAGCTCAATCTTTGCCTTCTCGGCTGCCTCTTTGAGTCTCTGCATAGCCATCTTGTCGCCGCGAAGGTCAACGCCCTCACTCTTCTTGAACTCGTCGGCTATCCAGTCGATAACTCTCTGGTCGAAGTCGTCGCCGCCCAGACGATTGTTACCGGCAGTTGCGAGAACTTCCTGAACGCCGTCGCCCATCTCGATTATCGAGACATCGAATGTGCCGCCGCCGAGGTCGTAAACCATAACTTTCTGGTCATTTTCCTTATCAATGCCGTAAGCAAGAGCTGCGGCTGTAGGCTCGTTGATGATTCTCTTGACTTCAAGGCCTGCAATCTTACCTGCATCCTTGGTTGCCTGACGCTGAGAGTCGGTAAAGTAAGCGGGAACGGTGATAACAGCCTCAGTGACCTTCTCACCGAGATAAGCTTCTGCATCGTTCTTGAGCTTCTGGAGCACCATTGCGGAGATTTCCTGAGGAGTGTACTTCTTGTCATCAATTGCAACCTTGTAATCAGAACCCATCTGTCTCTTGATAGAAGCAACGGTTCTTTCGGGATTTGTAATAGCCTGACGCTTTGCGACCTGGCCGACAAGTCTCTCACCGGTCTTGCCGAAAGCTACGACGGAAGGCGTAGTTCTTGCACCCTCGGTGTTGGGGATGACGACAGGCTCGCCGCCCTCGATAACTGCTACGCATGAATTTGTTGTACCTAAGTCAATACCTATAACCTTTGACATAATAATTACCTCCGAAGTAATCAATATTTATTAAGTGATTTATATTCTGAAATGCCTTTTGGCATCAGTTGGCAACCTGAACGACTGCCGGTCTTATGACCGTGTC
>CAZFZW010000048.1:0-8869 GCA_964523465.1 uncultured Clostridium sp.
TGCGTGCTTATTGTATCATAAAGAAATACAGCTGTCGAGTGCAGGCGCGGCTTTTCTACTCATTCGAGCTTTCCGTCCTCGTATTTGCGGTCTTTGTAGTAATAAATCTTATCCTGCTCGTTTATTTCTCTCTTTACACGGCAGGGTGAGCCCATGGCGATAACGTTTGCGGGGATGTCCTTTGTGACGACACTGCCTGCCGCTATGACTGAGTTTTCGCCAATCGTAACGCCGGGTAGGATGGTGACGTTGCTGCATATCCATGCACCCTTTTTGATTGTCACAGGTGCACTGTACATAGCTCCTGTTGCTCTGTATTCGGGATATACGGGGTGTCCTGTTGTTACGACTGTTACATTCGGCCCGAACATAACATTGTCCTCGATAACTATCTTGTCATCGTCGAGCAAAACGGTGTTGAAGTTGAAATAACATCCGTTGCCGATTGTGATATTCTTGCCGATGGCGACATTTATCGGCGGCTCTATCCACGATTTCCCGAACGAGCCGAAAATCATTTTTTCAAGCAGTGTCCTTTTGGGCAGATTTATCGACCACGAGCGGTTGAATCTGCCGACGAGAGTTTTAGCTATCATACCCTTTATCATCCACTCGGGTGTGTCGGCGAACAGCTTGCCCTCGGCTTTCCTTTTGTCCATCTGCTTATTGCTGAATTTGCTCATTGCTTTTTGCCTCCTTGACTTGTAGAACATTTCTGATACAATTATATTGCAGATGTGAGCACTCAAACAACAATTATTCTGCAAATTTATATAACAATTACGCAAGGTGATGCTATGTTCATCGATATCAAAAACGACAATTCCGAACGGGTCAGATACGATTATCCCGATTACCCTGTCTATATCAGAAGAAGTCTGCTGTCTGTTTTTCCGAATTTCACTGCGGACAGCCATTGGCACGGCGATATTGAGCTGATTGCCGTGCAGTCGGGCGAGATGAAGTATAATATTGACGGCGAGACGGTCGTTCTGAGGGCAGGCGAGGGTGTTATTGTCAACGCAAGACGATTGCATTTCGGTTATTCCGACTCAAAGACCGAGTGCGATTTCATCTGCGTTTTGTTTAACCCCGTCGTGCTCTGTGCTTCAAAGATGTTTGAAACGAGGTTTGTCAATCCGTTTGTCAATTCCGACATTCCGTATGTTTTTCTTTCCGACAGCGTTGAGTGGCAGGGGAGAATACTCGGCTTTATCCGTGATATTTGGAACAACCGTGAAGCACGTACATCACCGCTTTGCTCGCAGGGATTTGCGTATTTAATATGGAATGAGATAGCACAGAATGTCGAACTGATGAACACGGGCGACGGGACGGCTAATGCCAAAATAACCGTGCTCAAGAAAATGCTGTCGTATATCCACGACAACTACAGGGATAAACTTTCCCTCGGCGATATAGCCGATTCGGGTGGTATATCAAAGCGTACAAGCGAGAATGTCTTTATGAAATATCTCAACCAGACCCCCGTTGAATATTTGACGGGATACAGGCTCAGAAAGAGCATTGAGCTTATGCAGACGGACATGACGATACTTGAGATAAGCCTTGAGGTCGGCTTTTCGTCGGCGAGCTATTATGCCGAGGTCTTTCGCAGAAGCTTCGGCAAAAGTCCTGCCGAGTACAGAAAGAGTATAAAATGAAGTGAAAAGTGCGTTGCCGCCGTGCGAGAGCAGGGCGGCTTTTTGCTGCCGATTTTTCGGAGAACAACTGTTTTTTATCATACGCCGAACACGCACGGAATATAAATGCATTGACATTTTCTGTATAAGGAGAGAAATTGAATGCAGACAAAAGTGATAACGCAGTCTGTGGGCGTTTCGGAGATGCTCAACAACTGCACTGCCGAACAGCCGATAGATGCCGATATAACCCTGCCTGATTATTGCCCGGACATCAGGCGTGTTTTGAAGTGCATAGTCACTCCGCACATAAACACCGTGCAGACGGCAGGAGATCGGGCGGTGGCGGACGGCACGGCAGGTGTGTGCGTGATATACGCAGATGAGCAGGGCAAGATATGCAGCTTTGAGCAGACTTATCCGTTTTCAAAATATGCGGAGCTCAAAGGGGCACAGGATAATTGCTGCGTCAGTGTCCGTGCCGTTGTGCAGTATACAAACTGCCGTGCAGTCAGTCCGAGGAGGCTCGATATTCATTCGGCGTTGAGCGTGATTTTTTGTGTCAGCACGCTTCGGCAGGAGGAAATAATAACGGGAGCGGAAGGTTCGGGCGTTCAACTGCGCTGCTGTGATGTTGCGACTGCGAGCCTTGTCGGCTGTACGGATAGTGCGTTTCAAATGAGCGAGACCGTGCCGCTTGCCGACGGACAGCCGTCTGTTTCGTGTGTCCTTCATTCGAGTGCGGCGGCACTCACTCAAGAGGTCAAGGTCATACAGAACAAACTGTTGATAAAAGGCGAGCTTGCGATAACCGCTGTGTGCCGCTCGGATGAGGGTGAGATATTCTCATTTGGGCACACTATGCCGATAAGTCAGATTGTCGGACTTGAGGGCGTGGATGAGGACTGCACCTGCTGCGTGTGTATGCCTGTAACGGCACTTTCGCTCGAGGCAAAAGCGGATCAGAGCGGCGAAAATCGGCTTATTGACATCAGCGCAAGAGTCAGTGCAAATGTCAAAGCGTACAGAGAGCTGAATTTCAAGGCGGTGACAGATGCCTATTCGGTTTGCTGCGAGCTTAAACCGAGCAGCAGAGATGCCTCGTTTTGCTCGATTGCGGATAAATTCAACGACACTTTTACCTGTCGCAGTACGCAGGAGATAGCCGAGGCGAGGCAGATGCTTGCCGTATGGTGCTCGGCTCTCAGCTCGGCGGCGAAGCAGTCTGCGGACGAAATAACAATATCGGGCGAGGCGACGGCACATTTTCTTTATCTTGATTCGGACGGTCAGCCGGGTTATGCCGAGCGACAGATAAGCTATGAATACCGCCGCTCGGTGAAAGCCTGCGGCACTCTCGAGTGCTCACCGTGTCTTGAGATAACAGCCGTCAGTGCGGCGTGTGCTTCGGGCAGTGCCGATGTACGCATAGAATTTGCGGTTAGCGGATGTGTGTTTGACTGCACAAAACGCAGAATAGTCACTTCGCTTGAATGTGCCTCAGAGAGTACAGGCAGACGGGGTGACGCCGCACTGACCGTGTACTTTGCCGATGAGGGCGAGGAACTTTGGGACATTGCGAGAAAATACAACACTACCGTTGAGGCTGTGGAGCAGGAAAACGGTATGAGCGGCGACAGGGTTACGCAGAAATGTATGTTGCTCATACCGGGAGCTTGAGGAGGGATAAGCGTGCAGGAGAGAAATATATACAGTGACATTGCAAAACGCACTCAGGGAGATATTTATATCGGCGTTGTAGGCCCTGTGAGAACGGGCAAGTCAACATTTATCAAACGATTTATGGATGCTCTTGTTTTGCCGAATATAGATGAGGGCGTTCGGGAGAGGGCGGTTGATGAGCTGCCACAGTCTGCGGCAGGACGCACGATAATGACTACAGAGCCTAAATTTATCCCCGAGAATGCAGTGGAAATATCCCTGCCGTCAAAGGCGCATTTTCGTGTCAGGCTCATAGACTGCGTGGGCTATATCGTCCCAAGCTCGCTCGGATATATCGAGGGCGAAACGCCGAGGATGGTCAAAACTCCGTGGTTTGAGCACGAGATACCGTTTAATATGGCGGCGGAGATAGGTACTCAAAAGGTGATAAGCGAACATTCCACAATAGGCCTTGTGATAACAACAGACGGGTCTATCAGCGAGATACCACGCAGTGAATATGAAGAGGCCGAGGGCAGGGTGATAGCCGAACTGAAGGGACTCAAAAAGCCTTTCGTTGTTCTGCTCAACAGCACTTCGCCCGAAAGTGAACAGACGAAATCGCTTGCCGCCTCGCTCACCGACAAATACGGCGTACCTGTTATGCCTGTAAACTGCCTCGAAATTGAAGAGAGCGAGATAAAAGAGATACTCACGCAGGTTCTCTTTGAGTTCCCCGTCAAGGAGGTCAGCGTAAGTCTCCCCGGTTGGGCAATGACCCTAGGACGGGAGCACTGGCTGCGTTCGTGCCTGTGCGGTGCGGTGAGCGAGTCCGCACAGAAGCTCAAAACACTGCGTGATGTAAAACAGCTTTCCGAGGACATTTGTTCCTGCGAATATATTACATCCTCAAAAGTAACCGTTATGGATTTGTCCTGCGGCTCGGCTCATATAGAGGCACAGCTTGACGGCACACTGTTTTATAAAATTCTTGCGGAAGAGACAGGACTTGATATAGAGACAGAGCAGGATTTGATGAGTTGTATGCGTGAGCTTGCCGCCGTGCGCCGTGAGTATGAACGGCTCAAAGGGGCGTTAGACGAGGTTGAAGCAACAGGCTACGGAATAGTTATGCCCTCGCTCGATGAGTTGAGCCTCGAAGAGCCGGAGATAATGCGGCAGGGCGGCAGATACGGTGTACGGCTGAGAGCTTCCGCACCCTCGATTCATATGATGAAAGCGAATATCACCACCGAGGTTGCCCCGATAGTCGGCTCGGAATCGCAATCCGAGGAGCTTGTCAACTATATGCTCAAGGAATTTGAGGAAGACCCGACGAAGATTTGGGAGTCGAATATTTTCGGAAAGTCTCTGCACGAGCTTGTCAATGAAGGGTTGCACAACAAGCTATACCGTATGCCGACGGCGGCTCGGATGAAGCTTCAGGAGACACTTGAAAAAGTTATAAACGAGGGATGCAGCGGACTTATCTGCATAATACTGTGATTTTTTTCATCCGCCGTTCGATTAAAAGTCGGGCGGCGGATGTTGACTTTTGCGTAAAGGTATACAACTTTACTTCTCTCGAAATATTGATAAAAATCGAACAAAAATCCTCTGATAATATCGAAAACACGAGTAAAATCAAAGCTTTTCGCCGCAAAGCACATCTGACGATTGGTTGTGTGATTTTGACAAATGTGTAAAGTGATTATGCTTTACGATTGATATTATCCTTAATGTTGCCCCGAAAATCCCCGAAGAATAACTTTTGCCCCCTTCTGCTTGTAAAAGTTCGCTTTTTTTGATATACTCAAGAAAGAACAACTTAGGGATGTATGTGATATTTTGTGTCCTGCTATAAAGGAGGAGATATTTTATGGAAAATTCAGAACTTTATGTCCAGTGGTTTCCGGGTCATATGGCTCGAACACGCAGGCAGATAAAAGAGAGCCTGCCGCTCGTCGATGCGGTGGTGGAAATAGTTGATGCGAGAGTGCCCGTGAGCAGCCGCAATCCCGAGCTGCCTGAGATAATAGGGGCAAAGCCGCTCATTGTTGTGCTCAATAAGTGCGACCTTGCGGATGAAAGCGCAACTCGCCGCAGAATAGCCGCACTCGGCACGCAGGGCGTTACCGCAATTGCAGTTGACTGCCGTTCGGGCAAAGGCCTTAACAACTTCGCTCCGACGGTTCGCCGTGTGCTCAGCGACAGGATTGAGGCGAATGTCCAAAAAGGTATGGCAGGCAGACCGCTTCGCCTTATGGTGGTCGGCATACCCAATACCGGTAAGTCGTCGTTTATCAACCGTATGGCAGGCAAGAATAAGGCAAAGGTTGCGGACAAGCCCGGTGTTACCCGTCAGAATCAGTGGTTCCCGATTGGTAACGGCATAGAGCTTCTGGATACTCCCGGTGTTCTCTGGCCGAAGTTCGATGACCCCGATACGGGTCTGCGCCTTGCATTCATCGGCTCTGTCAAGGACACTATACTTGACATCGAGCTTATCGCCGCAAGATTCCTGACGATTATGAGTGAAAACTATCCCGAGAGGATAAAAGAGAGATACAAACTTGAATTCTCGCCCGATACGGAGGAATTTGAACGCCTCGAGATGCTCGCAAGAAAGCGCGGTATGCTCATAAGCGGCGGTGAAGCGGACACCGAGCGTGCCGCAGTTATGCTGCTTGATGAGTACAGGGCAGGCAAACTCGGCAGGATAACGCTTGACACTGTCTGATGCTGCGGAGGGAATAAGTGTGAAAAACAAGGAAGTTTTAAAAATATTTGCGCTGCTTGCGGCGATTATTATGCTCTGCTCATGTGTCAAAACAGTGCAGACGGATGCCGGCGTTGACGGCGAAAATCAAACCACAACGGCCGAGACCCGTGAACCTGCGAGCGTGAATATACTCGCGGTCGGCGATAATCTTATCCACGGTGTAATTTATAATCAGGCACATCGCCGTGCGACAGACGGCGGCTATGATTTTTCATATGCTTATGAAAATGTTGCCGACACGGTTGCGGCAGCTGATTTGAGCATTATAAATCAGGAGACAATAATTGACCCGGAAAAAGCTCCGAGTACATATCCCTGCTTCAATTCGCCCACTCAGCTCGGCGATGAGATGGTAAAAATCGGTTTTGATGTGTTTAATCTTGCCAACAATCACTCACTCGATAAAGGCAACAGCGGCCTGCGAAACGCTATCAATTACTGGAAGAGCAAGGATGTTGTATATTGCGGTGCATACCTCGATGAAGAGGACTACAAAACTATCCCGACCAACACCGTGAACGATATAAAATTCGCTTATGTCGGTCTGACAGAGCCGACCAACGGACTCAAATTGCCCGACGGCGTTGATACTATACTTATGCTCGGCAAGGATGAGGAGAGAATAGAACAGCGTATAAAGGCGGCCGATGCAATAAGCGATGTCACGATAGTCAATGTCCACTGGGGTGAAGAATATACTCACACGCCTACTTCTCGTCAGCGTGAGCTTGCACAGAAGTTTGCCGATTGGGGAGCGGACATAATCATCGGCACTCATCCACATGTGATTCAGCCTGTTGAATATGTCACTGCCGCAGACGGCAGACAGGTGCTTGTCATCTATTCACTGGGTAACTTTATCTCCGCTCAGGACAGGGGCCCGAGAATGCTCGGCGGTATGATGCACATCACTGTCACAAAGAATTTCGAAACAAATATTACTTCGATAACCCATGCGAAGTTTACCGGCACGGTCACTCATTATGACTCGGGATTTTCAAATGTCAGGGTGTATAACCTTGCGGATTACACGCAGGAGCTTGCGAGCCGACACGGAGTACGCTCAACAACTCCGTCGTTCAGCCTTGATTATCTCAATTCGCTGCTTAAAAGTGTAGTCGGCGAAGAATTTCTGGAGGACTGATATGGAAGAAATTGACCGTTACTACTACGAACGCACCGCCGCTGAACACGGCTTTGTGTGCGTGTGCGGAATAGACGAAGCGGGCAGAGGGCCGCTCGCAGGGCCTGTGTTTGCCGCCGCAGTCATTCTGCCCGACGATTATATAATTGAGGGTCTCAACGACTCGAAAAAGCTCAGTGAAAAAAAGCGTGAAGAGCTTTTTCTTGAGATAAAAGAGCACGCACAGTATTGCGTGGCAAGTGCAAGTGTTGAGGAAATAGACGAGATGAACATACTCAACGCCACATTCCTTGCAATGCGTCGTGCGTTCGAGGGTCTGCCGACAGTGCCGCAGGCGGCTTTTGTGGACGGCAACAGACTTCCGGGTCTGCCTGTGCCTTCAAAGGCGATAGTCAAGGGCGATTCCCTCAGCGCATCCATAGCCGCCGCCTCGATAATGGCGAAAGTCAGCAGGGATCACTATATGCTCAAGCTCGACGAGCAGTATCCCGAGTATATGTTCAAAAAGCATAAGGGTTACGGCACAAAGCTGCACTACGAGAAGATAAGAGAGTTCGGCATATCGCCCGTACACAGAAAAACATTTCTGAAAAAATTGCCCGAGGGGTGGTAAAATGCTAAACGAAAGCGAAAAGCCGGGCGTGTGGGGCGAAGTGTTCGCTGCACGGTATATGCGTGAGCACGGCTATGAGATAGTCACCGCAAATTATCGTTGCCGTTTCGGTGAGATAGATATTATTGCAAAAACGGATGAGTTCATTGTTTTCACCGAGGTCAAGACCCGTGCTTATGAGCATCTGGTCTCGGGCAGGGAGGCTGTGGATTACAGGAAACAGGAGCGTATTATCAAGACCGCATCGCTGTTTCTTGAGAATAATCAATATGATTTGCAGCCGAGATTCGATGTCGCTGAGGTGACGCTTGACAGCGACGATAATCTTGCCGGAATTACTTATATCGAAAACGCTTTTGACAGCAGTCTGTAATATTTTGCGTTGCCCGTAAATATTATTTTTCGGGTGATATTATGGACTTTTTCGATCTTCATTGCGATACGCTCACCCGTTGCTACCGTGACGGAATGAGCCTTTGCAAAAACAGTGCCGATGTCGATTTTGACACAGGCAAAATTTTCGGACGGTGGAATCAGGTCTTTGCCGTCTTTATACCCGATAGCATGGAAGAATCATACGCTGAGCAATATTTTGACTCGGTGTGTGATTTTTATTTGTCCGAGCTTGAAAAATTCGGCGGATGGCGGCAAATTCTGTCGGGCGAGGATGTGCGTTCGGGAGCAAAAGGGGCGTTGCTCGCCATGGAAAATTCAAAGGCTGTCGGAAGCCTCGGGAGACTTGAAGAGCTTTACGACAGGGGACTTCGTCTGCTCGGTCTTACTTGGAACGGCAAAAACCGTGCGGCAGGCGGCTGTCACGACGGCGGCGGACTGAGCGAGTGGGGAAAAGCGCTTTTGAAAAAATCACATCGCCTCGGTATAACCGTAGATGTGTCGCACATTAGTGACAGGGCATTTTACGATGTTGTGAATATTTCGCAAAGACCGATTGTCGCAACTCACTCCAACGCCCGTGCGGTGTGTGATGATCCGCGCTCACTTTGCGATGAGCAGATAAAAATAAT
>CAZFZW010000049.1:0-8785 GCA_964523465.1 uncultured Clostridium sp.
AGCTTTCAATAGGCAAGTGGCACGACATCGAGGTTGAGGACGATGTTACCATCTATGCCGAGTATCCCAACGGTGCAACCGGCGTATTCATCACCACCACCGGTGATACCCCCGGCACAAACAGACTCGAGATAACCCTTGAGCGTGGTAAGTTCATCTGCGAGAACGGCAAGATCAGAGCCTATATTCTCGACCATCCGATGACCGAGTTCAGCCAGAACCAGCCTGCAGGTTTCCGCAAGCCTCAGGGTCACTGGGAGGACATCGAGATTGATGGCGAGCCCGGCGGAGAGCAGCATGTCGGCGTGCTCAAGGCGTTTGCAGCAAACATTCTTCGTGGCGAGCCCCTTGTAGCACGAGGCGAAGAGGGCATCAACGGCCTTACCATCTCCAACGCAGCTCACCTTTCCTCCTGGCTCGGCAAGAAGATAGAGCTTCCCATCGACGAGGATCTCTATTATGAAGAGCTTCAGAAGAGAATCGCAGAGTCCGCAGGCAACAAGAAAGTTGTCAAGGAAGGCGTTGTCGAGGATCTGTCCTCGACCTACGGCTCGTAATTACTCAAACCGAGGATTTTACTATGAAGATTTCCATTGTGGGCTGTGGCAGTATCAGCCACACCCACATCGGGGTCGTCCGTGAAATAGCGGACGCCGAAATAATAAGTGTAGCAGACTGCAATCTCGAGCGTGCGAATGAAGCCGCCGAGCGTTGCGGTGCTAAAGCATACGGCAGTATAGAAGAATTGCTTGCAGGCGAAAAGCCCGATGTAATTCACATCTGCACTCCGCACTATCTCCATGTCCACATGGCTATATACGCTATGGAGCACGGGGTAGATGTGCTGTGCGAAAAGCCCTGTGCAATGACAGCCGAGCAGCTCAGGCAGTTGCGCGACTGCCAAAGCAGAACAGGCAGGAATTTCGGAGTATGCTTCCAAAACCGCTACAACCGCTCTGTGCAGTATTTGAAGCACATTATCGACACAGGCGAGCTGGGCGAAATAACGGGCATTCGTGCCTTTGTCACCTGGCGGCGTGATGAGAGCTATTACGCAAGTGCCGAATGGCGAGGCACAAAGGCACAGGAGGGCGGCGGAGTGCTGATAAATCAGGCTCTGCACACGCTTGACCTTGTTAATATGCTCGGCGGCGGAGTTTCTGCCGTGACCGCTCATGCGTCAAATGACCATTTGCAGGGCATAATAGAGGTTGAGGACACCGTGAATGTCTTTGCCGAGTTTCAAAAGGGTTTTAGAGGTCTGTTCTACGCCACGACGGCACACGCAGTTACCTCTCCCGTTATGATTGAAGTGAATTTCGGAGACAGAGCACTGAGGATAGAGGGCGACAGCGTGTTCGAACTTGAGAGCGGCAAGGTGAAGTCCGTGCTCAGTGCCGATCAATTCGAGAACTACGGCAAGGCGTGTTGGGGCAGCGGCCACAATGCGCTGATAAGAGACTTTTACGACTCGGTTAACAACGGCAAAAGATTTACTCTTGACGCTTTCGAGGGCGGCAAGGCGGTTGAACTTATGCTCGCCATTTATGACAGTGCCGAGCAAAACAAACGCATTGCCCTCGGCTCAAAAGGAAAGGAAATATAACAATGCAGATGACATTTCGCTGGTTCGGTGACACCAAAGACACGGTTTCACTCGAGCAGATAAGGCAGATTCCCGGCGTTCGTGGCATAGTCCCTGCGCTTCACACCCTGCCCGCAGGTGAGGCTTGGCCTCTCGATATGGTCATGGATATGAAGCACGAGATTGAGGCGACAGGCCTTACAATGGAGTGCATTGAGAGTGTCAATGTCCATGAGGACATCAAGCTCGGCAATGAAAATGCCGACAAATATATCGATAACTACATCGAATCCATCCGTAATCTCGGCAAAGCAGGCGTAAAGGTTATATGCTATAACTTTATGCCCGTGTTCGACTGGACTCGTACCGACCTTGCTATGGATATGGGCAACGGTGCCACCTGCCTGTCATACAACGGCAAGCAGATTGAGGGCAAGAGCCCCGAGGATATGTTCCGTGAGATAGACGAAAATTCAAACGGCTACGCAATGCCCGGCTGGGAAACCGAGCGTATGGGCGAGATAAAGGAGCTGTTTGGCAAATATAAGGGTGTGACCGAGGATGACCTTGTTGAGAACCTCCGACACTTCCTTGTCCGCATAACTCCCGTATGTGAGGACTGCGGAATCAAAATGGCCATCCATCCGGACGATCCGCCATGGGGTATTTTCGGCCTGCCGAGAATCATAAAGAATACCGCAGACCTCGAGCGTCTGCTCTCGCTTGTTGACAGCGAGGCCAACGGCATCACTTTCTGCACCGGTTCACTCGGCGCATCGAAAGACAACGACCTGCCTGCAATGATAAGACAGTTCGGTGACAGAATATACTTCGCTCACCTGAGAAATGTGCTTATCCGTGACGGCTGGTTCAATGAGACTTCTCATCTGTCGTCAGACGGCTCGCTTGATATGTACGAAATAGTCAAGGCTCTTTACGAGAGCGGCTTTGACGGATATATCCGCCCCGACCACGGCAGAATGCTCTGGGGCGAAACCGCCCGTCCGGGTTACGGTCTGTATGACCGTGCGCTCGGTGCGGCATATATAAACGGTCTTTGGGAGGCTGTCTCAAAGTCGGAAAGGAATGGTAAGTAATGGTACACGAAAATCTTAAAGGCCGTGTAGCGGTCATAACCGGCGGCGGCGGAGTGCTGTGCAGCGGCTTTGCAAAGGATCTTGCAGCTCAGGGCGTAAAGGTTGCTATACTCGACCTGCGTGAGGAGGCTGCTCAGAAAGTTGCCGATGAGATAAAGGCTCAGGGCGGTGAGGCTCTGGCAGTCGGCTGTAATGTTCTCGAGAGCGAAAGTCTCGAGGCAGCCAAAGAAAAGATACACAGCGTTTTCGGCTCGTGCGACATACTCATAAACGGTGCAGGCGGAAACTCTCCCCTCGGCACTACCACCAAGGACACTCTTGAGCTTGAGGACATCGCACACAAGGCAGAGGGCGTAAAGACCTTCTTTGACCTTGACGCAAAGGGTATTGAGTTTGTCTTCAACCTCAACTTCCTCGGCACACTGCTCACAACACAGTGCTTTGCAAAGGATATGATAGGCAAGGACAACGCAACAATACTCAATGTTTCATCTATGAACGCCTACAGACCTCTGACAAGAATCCCCGCATACTCTGCGGCAAAGGCGGCTGTGTCCAACTTCACACAGTTTATGGCAGTACACTTTGCCGATGTCGGCATCCGTGTCAATGCCATTGCACCCGGATTCTTCTCGACAAACCAGAACAAGACTCTGCTCTTCAACGAGGACGGTTCTCTTACCGCCCGTTCAAACAAGATAATCACCCACACACCTCTTCGTCGCTTCGGCGTGCCCGAGGATCTGACAGGCTCGCTCCTGTTCCTGTGCGATGAGAGCCAGTCCGGCTTCATCACCGGTGTTATCCTGCCCGTAGACGGCGGTTTCTCCGCTTACTCGGGAGTGTAAAATTAAACAGCAAAATCCGTCCGAAGAATCTCGGACGGATTTTTTTATTATGCCCCTCAGATTGACTAAACGGGCAAAATATAATATAATATAACATATATTACATTTAGGGGGAGAGGTTATGTCGGCACCGTTGGCACAGAGGATGCGTCCTCAGACTATTGATGACATTGTCGGTCAGCGGCATCTGCTCGGCGAGGGCAAACCGCTTCGCAATATAATCCTGTCCGGCGAACTGCCCAACATGGTTTTCTATGGCCCGTCCGGCGTTGGTAAGACAACGCTTGCAAGCATAATCGCAAAGACGACTGATCGTCATCTCGTGAAATTAAACGGCACCACGGCTTCAACCGCCGATATAAAAGATGTAGTCGCAAAGCTCAATACTTTTGTAGCTCCAAACGGCATTTTGCTTTATCTCGATGAGATTCAGTATTTCAACAAAAAGCAGCAACAAACCCTGCTTGAGTACATAGAAAACGGCGACATAACTCTGATTGCCTCGACTACGGAAAATCCGTATTTTTATATTTACAATGCGATTCTCAGTCGCTCGACTGTGTTTGAATTCAAATTTGTCAGCGGTAACGATGTCATTCCCGCAATCAAACGGGCGTTTGATTTTGTCGGCAATGAGCGGCACGAAGAATATGAAATCGAGGACGGCGTTTTCGAGCACATTGCAAACGCCTGCGGCGGAGATGTGAGAAAGGCGATAAACTCAGTTGAGCTGTGCGTGCTCTCTTCACCTGCCGAGAGTGGTGTTTGCAAAATCACGCTCGAGCGTGCTCGGGAGCTTACACAGCACAGCGCAATGCGCTATGACCGTGAGGGCGACGAGCATTATGATATAATTTCTGCTTATCAAAAATCTATGCGTGGTTCAGACCCGGATGCCGCACTGCATTATCTTGCGAGACTGCTTGAGGCGGGCGACCTTGTGAGCGCCTGCCGCAGACTGATGGTATGCGCCTGCGAAGATGTAGGACTTGCATATCCGCAGATAATCCCGATAGTCAAAGCTGCTGTCGATGCGGCGAATATGCTCGGCTTGCCCGAGGCTCGTTTGCCTCTTGCGGATGCGGTTGTCTTAGTTGCAACAAGCCCTAAATCAAACTCCGCCTACAACGGAATAGCCGCCGCTATGGCCGATGTGCAGAATGGCCGCACAGGCCCTGTTCCGAGACAGCTTCAGAATGTCCACTATGACGGCGAGGATAACCCGAACAAGGGTCAGCATTACATCTATCCGCACGACTACTGCAATCACTGGGTCAGTCAGCAATATCTGCCCGATGCACTAAAGGGCACTGTGTATTATAAATTCGGCGACAATCGCAACGAGCGAACCGCTATGGAATATTGGGAGAAAGTCAAAAAATAAAGAGGAAAAGAGAATAACAGTTGTGCTTATCAGTAAATTATGCCGCTTTGCGGCTGTAACGAAAGGATAACCCATATGTTTATTCCCATTCTCTCCGTTGCCACCGCAGTATTTGCAACGCTTACCATTGTACTGCGAAGGCAGGGCAAATCTTTTCAGGGTATGCTCTGCAAATTCATTTCGAGCTTCGGCTTTATGTCGATTGCCTTTATCGGTTTTTGCTATCGAATAGAGGCCGCCGACAAGCTCAACAGACCGTTCTACTTTTGTCTGATTGCATTCGGTCTGCTCTTCGGTCTGGGCGGTGATGTGCTGCTCGGAATCAAGGAAATCGCCCCGAAGTACAAGAATAAGCTCATCGCATTGGGCACAGTGTCGTTTTTGATTGGGCACTTTTTCTATCTTGCGGCGTTTTACAATGCAGAGCCGACATTTTCATTCATCCCTTATCTTGCCGCACTAATCCTGACTGTGACGATAGCCATGATAATGAAGACGGTCAAGATGAAACTTGAGGGCAAGATGTACTTCCTGTGCGTTTTTTACTTTTATGTAATTGCCCTGGGTGCGTGCGTCTCGGCGCATATGCTTTATATGACACGGGAGATTACATTTGTCTTGACTACGATAGCCTCCGCACTTTTTGTGATAAGTGACTCTGTGCTTGCGTTTATTTACTTTACCCCCGTTAAGCGAAAGAATCCTCTTGTCACATTGGAACTCGCAACATATTACGCCGGTCAGGTGCTCATGGCAGTGACGGTGTTTCTGGTGAAATAAAAATATGCCGCTCGGGCTGATGCTCGAGCGGCATTTCGTATTTGCCATAAATCAAAGCTAAAGGTGTTGGCGTAAAACGATTTTTTGCGGAGAGGTGAGGGACGCAGACAAGTTCTGTTGCTGTTGAGTGCGGTATAGTTTTTACGGCGGTTGTTGCGTTTGTTCAATTAACAAGTGCTTTTGTTTTGTCAGCTTTTTATACTATTATAAAAATCCAAAGTTCTCAGCTTGTGACCAAGCTGCAAAAGTAAGTAGCGTTCCGATACCTCGCTGAGCAGTTTTAATGAGCTATCGGGCATTTTGAACGAAAACAGTGCTCGCATATCACAGGTGCAAATGTGGCGCATTGCGTTTATCACGCCCGGTGTCACGGGTATTCCCTCGCCCTGCGGTACACAGTTTCGGCAGAAAAATTCGGATCTCTCCGGGCAGAAAACAGGCTCGTCGGGCAGCTCGTTTTGACATTGGGCACAGCCGCTCAGGTCGGGCATATATCCTGCGAGGGTCAGCATGCGAAGCTCGCCCACGGGTTTTAAAAATTCCGTAGTCCGTTTGCCCTCCGAGAGCAGGTGCAGAAGATTGAGTGTCAGACTCAGAAAATCGTGCGCCTCAGTGTTCTCTGGTGAAAATTCGCCTGCAAGCTCGCAAAAGTAATTAGCGAGCGACAGCTTTTCAATGTCGTCACGTAGACCGAAAAAAATGTCTATCGCCTTTGCGTCGTCAATTATGTAGCTCTCACGCCCACGGTACAGAGTCAGCTGTGAGTATGTCATTGACGAAACGGCGGCACTTGCGGTACGGCTCTTGACTTTTTTTGTGCCGTTTGTGAATGCCGAGATAAGACCGAGCTCACCCGTGAGCACTTTAACCACAGTGTCGTTTTCATTTACATCCCGAGTCTTGATTATCAGACCCTTTGTCTGTGTCTGCACGGTCTCCCTCCGCTTCGGTTGAATTTAAAAGGCGGGAAAATGAGATATAGTCCTGCACTTTTCCGCTTATATAAAATGTGTTCCAGGCATCCTTGAGTCGGTCGTTGTGTGAATTTTTCATCTATGATAAATGCGCATTGCGCTCCTCCATGCAGTGTAAAAATATTTTTTTCACTGCATGGCGGATTTATTATAGGAAAAATTTTATTCGTTATCCAGACCGAAGTTGTGAATGAGTCCCTCTCTGTTGCGCCAGCCCTCTTTGACCTTGACCCAGCAGCGCAGGTTTATCCTGCACATGAAAAAGCGTTCCATGTCCTGACGGGCTTTGGTGGAAACTTTTTTGAGCATCTCGCCCTTTTTGCCGATGATTATGCCCTTGTGGCTCTCGCGTTCACAGTAGATGGTAGCGTCAATGTCGGTTATATCCGAATCCTCACGCTCGTGCATACGCTCTATGCACACTGCTACTCCGTGCGGCACTTCGTCATCGAGCAGGTTCAACAGTTTTTCTCTGATTATCTCGGCGGCAAGCACACGCTCGGGCTGGTCTGTGAGCGTGTCATCGGGGAAGAAGTGCGGCGACGGCTGTGCCTGTGCAAACAGCTCGGCTTTCAGCTCCTTGAAGCTGTCACCCTTGAGGGCGGAGCAGGGGACAATGGCCTCAAAGTCATAAAGCTCGGAGAACTGCGCCATACGCTCAATGAGCATCTCCTTGTGCTTGACGGAGTCAATCTTGTTTATGGCGAGGATGACGGGCATCTTCTCATCCCTGAATTTCTTCAAAAGATCCTTTTCCGCATCTCTTAACTCACCGGACGGCTCAACAACAAACAGACACGCATCAACGCCCGAAATGCTGTCGCTGACGGCTTTTATCATCTTCTCGCCGAGCTTTGTCCTCGGTCGGTGGAAGCCGGGAGTGTCAGTGAATACGAGCTGAACATCATCCTCGGTGAGTACGCCCATAATTTTTGTGCGTGTGGTCTGTGGCTTGGGTGAAACCACTGCAACCTTCTGGCCGAGCAGACGGTTGAGTATGGACGATTTGCCGACATTGGGGCAGCCGACTATGGCTATGAAAGCGGTTTTTGTCTGAGACATATTTTCTCCTTTTATCTGCGTTGACCGCTGAAAATCAGCGGTCAACGGTGAAATAGATGTTTACTTTTTCTTCTTGAATATGAACACAAAGCTCAGTGCGAGACTGAGGATAAGCACAGCGAGCATATACGGCTTTTGCATATAGTGGGCAAACAGAGCCTTGAATGCCTCGGGCTGAGCGAGTATTGCAATACCCGTACATACTGCGAAGATTGCACCGACAAGCACGGCACCTGCCGCAGTGTCCTTTGCGACCTTTGCGAGACGGTTATACTTTTCGTCAAACTTGTCCTCGACCATATCGACCGCGGCTTCTATTGCGGTATTGAACAGCTCACCCATAACTACGATTGCGTTTGCGATGAAGATTATCGCAAACTGCGTGCGAGACACCTCAAAGAAATCGTGAACTAACAAATAGTAGTACATATATATCATGCACACCAGGTGTATTCGCATATTTCGCTCCTGCTTAATGCAGGTTATTATGCCCGAGCCGGCGTAGATGAAACTTTTAAGCAGACCTTTCATCCTTATTCGTCACCCATATAGTAGCTGCCGCTTCTGGGCAGACCGAGCTGAGTTAAAACGGTTTCCTCTTTTTCACGCATACGCACGCTCTCGATGCCGCCCTTTTCGTGGTCATATCCGAGCAGATGGAGCATTGAATGTACCGTGAGGAAAGCTATCTCTCTTTGCAGCGTGTGGCCGAAGCGTTCAGCCTGATTTACTGCGTGGGGGATAGATATAACTATGTCACCGAGCATCTTTGCGCCCGTGTCGAAATTGGTGTCGTATTCGCCGTTCTCGCCAAGAGGGAAAGAGAGCACATCGGTGCTTCTGTCCACGTTGCGATACTCAAGATTGAGCTTGTGTATTTCCTCGTCGTCCACGAAACGGACGCTTATCTCGGCAGGGTCGTTGAACTCCTCGAGTGAGAGCACGGCGGTACACGCACGGCGTACCAGCATTCTGACTCCGGTGGGAATCTTAACCTCGCTTTGATCGTTTGTGATGATTACTTTAACTTTGCCTCTCATTTTCTCTTCTTCACA
>CAZFZW010000050.1:0-8537 GCA_964523465.1 uncultured Clostridium sp.
ATCTTTCGTTGCTCATTTCTATAAGTAAAAGCTGCTTAAAAACCGAGGCTCGCACGGCATCCCTGTCTCCGAGGGCCGCAGGTCTGAGTGTATTATCAGATATTGCGCCGAGTAAAAGTCTCGCCGTATTTTCGCCGATTGCGCCGCTGTCAACAAGGCTCAGAAGGTGTGCCCGTGCGGTTGATTCGTCAAGCCTGCTTCCCACGGAATTTACCGCACGCATAACATGCTGATCGGGTCTTGCAGCCGCACGCCTTATTCTTATATAGCCTCCGCCGCCTCTGCGGCTCTCGACTATGTATCCCTGCTCGGGCGTGAATCGGGACGAGATAACATAGTTTATCTGACTGGGCACACAGCCAAGCGACTGAGCAAGCTCATTGCGTTGTATCTCGGTTGTGCCGTCATCAGCGAGCATATTGAGGATAATACCTGCTATCTGATTACTCAAACTCATTGTCTCACCTCACAGTTTGTCTTTGACTTTCTTTGACCTTTGTATCTTTATTATACTCCACACTTTCTCTACGGTCAACAGGTAAAAGTGCCGAAATTTTTAGCTTTTGCTTTAGTATGCACGGTTTTCAAAAAAATATCGGTTCTCCCTAAAAAGCTGTAACCGCCAAACGGCATTGCACATAATATACTGATGAAAGCGGTGCTATGCGAAACCGCAGCACTCTTTCTCAGTAACTCAAGAGGAGGTAAAACGATGGGCTGCTCAAACAATTGGTGCATTTTCCTTATCATCATCCTTCTGCTCTGCGATACCGGCTGCGGATGCAACGGTTCTGCGAGAAACTCCGACTGCGGTTGCGGTTGCAACAACGGCTGCGGTTGCTAAAAGTGCATAAGTCATACCTAAAGTAAAAAAGAGCACTCTGCCAAAAGGCAGGGTGCTCCGACTTTGCATATTAACTTCAAGCGCTTTTAAGCAACTCTGTTGCCCTTTCTGCCGGGCGTGGGAGAAACAGTCTCGGGCTCGAACACGGTTTTAGCCGCACTGCGGTGCTGAGCCGCCTTCTTCTCCTTGACAAAATAAGCCTTTGTAACTTTGTTTGTGCAAAGGAAATGTGCAACCTTCTTGGCGAGAACGGACTCGAGCTTCTCTTCAAAAGCGATAAGCTTATCTTCGAAAACGAAGCCCGTAATAATGAGGGCAACAAGTGCCACCTCTAATATGGAAACAATTATGAATGTTGTCATTTTAACTTCCTCCTTGCGGAAAAATCAGGAACATTTGTTCTTTCCGTCTTTAATTATAGCACAAATATTCGGTTTGTCAACACAAATGTTCGATTTTTTTGAGATTTTTGTCATCGGCGGTCGAAATCACGCCCGCCTACTGGCAGAATACTCTTCCACACCTGCATTGTATCACAACATATGCTAAAAGTCAACGAAAAAACCACAATAAATTGAAAAGGGACGAAAACATTTCTGACTGAACATTTTCAAAATTTTTTCAAAAAAAATCGTGAACGCCTTGCATTTTCGCCGCATTATTCTTTTTCAACAAAATACAGCTTTAAAAATTTTTTTGTTCGAGTTCTGCTCTGATATTGTTCTCGAGTTCCTTTGTCAATGACGGCGCATCGGTTGAGGCTATTGGGGTAAGAATTTTGATTTTCACCCGCCTGCCGACGATTTTGTAACCGCCGACTATCACGAACGGCACTATCGGCACCTCGCATCTCGCTGCCATGCGTGCCGCCCCGGGTTTAAGCGGCAACAGTGTCTGACCGCTGCGATTAAACCGTCCCTCTGGGAAAATGCCGACCACCCCGCCACTTCTGAGCACCGATTCCGCAGACGACAGCGCATCGGCGTCCCTCTTGCGTCTGTTCACGGGTATCGCTCCGAGCGCACGGAAAAATTTTGCAAACACACCCTTGAATAACTCGTCTTTGGCGAGAAAATGTATACAGCGGCGTGTACTATATGCCGCTAAGATACAGTCGAGATTGCTCTTGTGGTTGCCTGCGAGTATTGCGCCGCCGCAATCGGGGATGTTTTCTCCCCCGTCAACCGTCGGTCTGAATATCAGAGCAAAAAGCGGCACTGCTATCTTATATAAAAATTTGTACAGTGGCAGATTTTCCGTGTTCATAAAATCACCCGTATTATTTTTATCGTCTAACCGCCGGTTATGCAACACTAATCGCATCTTTGTTGAAAATTTATTAAAACGGTTTATCTTTTGTTTATATTGTTGGCAAAAAGCATAAATTTTCCGTTTCTTTTGGCTGTAAGCTTTTGACAATGCCCGTGCGTATTGATATAATCAATGTGAGGGAACTGATAAGTTTTCAGCAACGAGGAAGGGAGGACACTGAAATGCTTTCAGCTATTTTTGAGATGGTCGAGAAGATCCTTGAAATCGCAGGTGCTTCCATTGACGCACAGGCTATCGTTCAGGCTATCTTCGATGCAATTCTCGGTTTCTTCGGTTAATCGATAATTAACATCTTCTTTTTTCGAAACGACTCCTTTTAAATCAGGCGGCAGCTCCTCCCCGGGCTGCCGTTTGGTTTTTGACTGATACGGTCGCAAGCACGGGAAGTCTGCAAAAATCTGCGATGAAAACTCCATTCATTTTTTAAATCCTATTGATTTTCAGAGTTCCCTGTGGTAATATACTATTGAAAATAATTCAAAAGGAGACTATTGACAATGGAAGTTATCAGCGCAATTCTCGATGTTTTGAAGCAGGGCGGTGCAGAGTTTTTAGAGATTCTCAATGCCGCACTTCACGCCATAGGCGACCTTTTCAGATTCCTTGAGGCACATGGCCTTGACAAGACCATACTCAATGCAATATTTGAGCTTGTCCTCAAAATCTTCGGTGCAGCATAAGCATCACAGCTCAAATCCGCTCGACTCGATTCGGGCGGATTTTTTTGTTGCCTTTGGATAGGGTTTATGTTAGAATGAGATAGTAGAAAAAATTAAATTTAGGAGTGAAGTTATGCTTTCAAAAACACCGCCTATGGGTTTCAACACATGGAACACCTTCGGTGAGAACATCAACGAACAGGTCATAAAAGAAACCGCTGACAAAATGATTGAGCTGGGTCTTGACAAGTGCGGATACGAATATCTTGTCATTGACGACTGCTGGAGCAAGCGTGAGCGCGACCCCGAGACAGGCAAAATCGTTCCCGACGAGACGAAATTTCCCAACGGAATGAAAGCTGTCAGTGACTATGTACACAGCAAGGGACTCAAATTCGGAATGTACTCATGTGCAGGCGTTCGCACCTGTGCGGATTATCCGGGCAGCTTCGACCACGAATTTCTCGACGCCGAGACTTTTGCCGAATATGGTGCTGACTTTTTGAAATACGACTTCTGCTTTAAGCCCGACAGTGCCAACGGTCCTCTGCTCTACAGAAAAATGGGCATGGCACTCAAAGCGTGCGGCAGAGAGATTCTTTTCTCCGCCTGCAACTGGGGCAGTGACAATGTAAACACCTGGATTCGCTCCACAGGTGCTCATATGTACCGCTCCACCGGCGACATAAATGACAGCTTCCGCTCCTTTGCGGACATTGCGTTAAGTCAGGTAGACAATCTCGCCTACTCCGGCCCCGGCTGCTTTAACGACATAGATATGCTTACAGTCGGAATGTACGGCAAAGGCAATGTCGGCTCGACCGGCTGCACCGACACCGACTACAAAACGCAGTTTGCCCTGTGGTGTATGTTCTCCTCACCCCTCATGCTCGGCGGAGATTTACGCACGATGAACGACTATTGCCTTGAGCTGGTCAAAAATAAGTACCTCATCAGAATCAATCAGGATGAGGAAGCTCGCCCTGCATTCATCGCCTCAAAAAGCTGGGATGATAAGCTTGTTTTTGCAAAGCATATGTCCGACAACGAAATAGCCCTGCTCTTTGTCAACTTCAGCGAGAGCGAATGCGGTGTGCCGTTCTATTTTGAGAATATAGGCATCCCTGCCGCCTCAGGCTACGGACTTGAAATGCTTGATGCATTTACGGGCGAGAGTATCGGCGTGAAGAAAGAATTTATGCAGCCCACGGTTGACGCTCACGGCTGTGCCTGCTACATCTGCAAATTGAGCAAATGACCTACTGCACAAAATGTCAAAAGCCGCTGAGCAATGACGATATAGGCTTTCACAAAAAGATGGTCAACCGAGGTGCAACCGAATGTATGTGCGTGGAATGTTTGAGCGAATACTTCGGGCTTGAGGTTGAAAAATCCCGTGAAATGATAGAGCGATTTCGAAAATCGGGATGTATGCTGTTTAAATAACAAATCGAACCCCTGTATGTTTCGTCGCATACAGGGGTTCATTAAATTTAATCTTACTTTTCAAAAGGTTTTGTGACGAAATACACAAGCACTTCCACCACATCAATGCATTTTGCGGCGAAACTTTCAAGTCCCGTTTTTATTCTCGGGAAACATGCTCCGCCTGCCCAATCGCAGGGGTCAATGAAAACAGTTATCTCAAATGTCGTCTGCACGCTCATGCCCTCATAATCCCCAATACCCGTAACGGTTACGGTAGCAGTGCCTTTTTTGGTGTTATCCGTAAACTCTACGGTATAGTCAACACCCTGCTCGAGCACTCTGTCAAGGCATCTTACGGTAAGCTCGGGGGTTATTGCCGAGCCTGTACGCTTCTGTGACGGGATGTGGTCTACCGTCAGTCCGGCACTTTGAAGATTGAGATTTCCGTTCAAAAATGCTGTTCTTGCGACAAGGAAATCTTCAACCTCGGCAACATCTTCAAGATACTTCTCGGATATAACAGCTATGTCGGTAGTCGAATAATAATTCCAGCGAATTGCATTCATAACCGCCGCACCTTTTATCTGCTCAACATAGCCATCAAGTTTGCTGTCAAGCATTGTCTGAACTGCGGGATAGAAATTACTCTCCCACTCATCCTCAACCTCTTCAAGGAAATCGGCGTGTCTGAATCCGAGCGCATATATATTCGGCACGGATTTTACGCTGTTGCTGCCGATAAGAGCATTGTACCACAGAGTTCTTGTGCGTGCATTCCACTGTGTCGGATCGCTTATTGTATGCGGTGCCTTACTGTTTGCGGCAGCGGAGTCGAAGTCCCAAATGGGGCCTGCATAAATCTTGCCGTCAACATCTTTATAAAAGTAGTTGCTTGTGATGCCCGCATCCCAGTCACCAGACCACTCTTCGATGAGATACTGCCTTGCATATGACTCGATGTCGATATACTCGGAATAGTGCTTACCAAGAGAGTTATATCCGGTGTCGCTGTAAAGGGCATCTTCCATCTCCTGCCAATATGCACTGATATACTTCACCTGTGCTTCGCTTGCATATTCGGGGGATTTTACTATAACATGCTGGCCGCCCTCGGTAGTAAAACCGCTCGGCTCATCGTTGTATCTGCCGCCGAGTTCAAGCTCAAGCAGATAACCTCCGGTGATATTCTCGGGGTTGATCGGGATATTGAACCACTTCTGTGTTCCCTCGATATACCTCGAATACTCGCCCGTTACGCCCTGCTGCTCAAATGTGTCGAGGTCGCTGTCATTCAGCTTTTCAGTTGCCTTTTCAAGGTCGGTTATATCGACACGGTTTTTGTCTATCTCAATCTTTTCTGTGACGAGATAAACGCCCATATACTCGCCGTTGATATACAGGTCAACGCTCCTGCAATCGGGAGTCGAAGTCATTCCTATATCCGCACCGAGTGCATAAACTATCTGATTGCGAAGCAGGCTCAAATCCTCGTAGTTTGCAATCAGACACCAGTTTTTCGCTTTTTCCATGCCGAAAAGCTTTGTCTTTGAATCGAGCTTTATATTGTACGGTTTTTTCGCCTTGCCCCATGTCGAGTTACCTCTGCCCTTCATGGATGCGAGTGTCGAATCATAATCCACCTCGCCGTTTTCATCTATGGCAAGCATGGTGCAGCCCTTTTCCTTGTGTGACTTGTCCGCATGGATTCGGTCAAGTCCACCCTCGGGGGTGTTTATGTACATTGTCGGCAGCTCACTTGAAGTGATAAATACCACAGTGTATGTACTCTCACCTACAGTCAAAGTGAACTCACTGCCGTTTGCAAAAGCGGTTGTTGCCTTGCCGTTCTCGAGTTTTTGTGTACCGCAGTAGACATCGCTTTCGGCGGTGAACCAGACTTTCACCGAATCAAGTGAGGTGTTCGACGGCATAAACATATAATACTTGCCGTCAACCTCGCTCTTCCACCATGAAACAGTACCGAGTTCAGTTGAATTTTTGCCGTTTCCGCTTGCCGTGACCGCAAACGAACTGAGTGCCTCAGCGATTTCGTTCTCCTGTGCAAAAGCAGTCAGAGCTGCAAAAGCCGAAAAGGCCACAGTTAGCGCAAGAAAAATCGCTAAAACTGATTTAACTCCCTTTTTCATATTTAACCTCCTATATTGTGCTAAAATTACACATTTAAATTATAGTCTTTTGCGACATTAAGCAAAACACAATTTAGGAATTAACAATAAATTTTGTCGAAATTTTTATCACATTTTGGAAGTAACACAGCTCCGCAACAATGGAAAATTCAAGCAAAAACGCTTCTTTTGCAAATTGATGTCACTAAAAAACTGCCGCAAACAGAAAAAATCTGTTTGCGGCAGTAAACATATATTCAATTTATTTTGTGAACGGACTTGTTATTAAATGGAGGATGTACTCAAAGCCGTCTATGAAAGCGGCGGCAACTTTGTCAAAAAACGATTTGTCGTTTGATGAGCTTGAGCTGACATGGCCTGTTCTGTTTCCGATTTTGAAAGATGATTCGGCGGCGAAACCGTCGTAATCACCGATACCGCTTATCTGCACCGTGGCTGTGCCTTTTTCGATATTGTCGGAATATGACACTGTGTAATCCACACCCTCGGTAAGCGTCCTGTCAAGGCATTTTACCGTAAGCGACGGGGTTATCGGCTCGCCGGTATATTTTTGCTGAGGTATTTCGCTTACTGTGAATCCCTCGTTTTTGAGTGTCAGTGCATTGCTCAGGAAAGGTGTTCTGACGGTGATGAAATTTCTGAGTCTCGTCACCTCTTCGCCGTACTTCACTCTTATTGCGGTCGTGTCGGTTGTGCTGTAGATATTCCATCTGATACAATCCATAACAGCCGATTCGGAAGTTTCATCAACACATTCGTCAAACTCGCCGTCCATAAAGCTGTTGACTGCGGGAACAAGCTCAGTTGCCATAAGTCGCTCGACCGCCTCGACAAAATCGGCGTGGCGATAAGCAAGCGTGTAAATACTCGGCGTCCACTTGCAGGTGCTGCTGCCGGCAATGGAGTTTTTCCAAAGATAGCGCATATTTGCGTGGAGATTCGTCGGATCGGTCAAGTCAACGCCGTCTCTTGAGCCATAGGAGTTGCCGAGGGCTTCGTTGAAGTCCCAGATGGGACCTGCGACAAGCTTGCCGTCAACATCCTTGTGCAGGAAAGTGCTCGACATACCGGCATCGAAGTTAGCAGTCCATTCCTGGACAAGATACGCTCTGGCAAAGGAGTCGATGTCGATGTAATCTGAGATCGTTTTGTTCTGCGAATTATATCCCGTTTCGCTGTAGAGGGCATCCTCAAATTCCTGCCAATAGGTGCTGATATAGTTAATTTGTTCCTTAGAGGCATATTCGGGCGACTTCAGAACAACCGACTGGCCGTTTTTTGTGACGAATCCGCTCGGCTCGTTGCCATATCTGTAACTGAACTCGAGTTCAAGCAGATAGCCTCCGGTAATGTTCTCGGGGTTATTGGGGATGTTGTACCACTTCTTTGTGTTCTCAATGTAGCCCGAATATTGGCCTGCTGTACCCTTGACGGAGAGAGTTGAAAAATCGAGGGTGGGATTGAGTTCTTCCGTCGCCTCTTCGAGGTCAAAAATGTCCACTCTGTTCTTGCCAATCTCAACTTTCTCGCACAGGAGATAGACGCCCTTGTACTCGCCATTGACATAAAGATCAACGCTCCTGCAATCGGGAGTCCACGCAAGGTCGAGCTTAGCAGCGACGGAGTAAGCGACATTGTTTCGCATATAAGTGTTATCCAGGCTGTGTGCGAGAAGACACCATTTTTTCGCCTTGCTCATACCGAAGAGCTTTGACTTTGTGTCAAGCTTGATGTTATACGGCTTTTTATCACGCTCCCAGGTCGTGTTGCCCCTGCCCTTCATGTAGTCGAGGGTCGAATTATAGTCAACCTTGCCGTTTTCGTCCACCGCAAGCATGGTGCAACCGCTCTCCTTGTGCGACTTGTCTGCGTGAATGCGGTCAAGTCCGCCATCGGGGGTGTTTATATATATTGTCGGGAGCTTGCTCGAGGTCATGAATATTATGTCATAGCTCTTTTTTCCTGCGACAAGCGTTATTTCGCCGCCGTTTCGGAAAGCAGAGGTCGGTTTGCCGTTTTCAAGCGGTTCGCCGTCACAATAGACATCAGCGCTGGCGGTGAAATATACCGTAGGCGAGTCGAGCGAAAAATCAGACGGCATAAACATATAATATTTGCCGTCAACCT
>CAZFZW010000051.1:0-8461 GCA_964523465.1 uncultured Clostridium sp.
ATCGAGAGGATTATATCTCCTTTTTTAAGTCCCGATCTCGCCGCAGGATTCACCGCTCCCGAGGCGGTTTGAATGTCCTCGCTGCCGACTATCAGCACGCCCCTCGTGTAGAGTCTTATCCCGAATATCTCGCCGCCGACTGTGACATATTGCCGTTTTGAGGTTGTGACCTTTGCGGTTTTGACGGGAAAAACTCCGAGTGCTTTGACATTCATCTCGCCGCTGTCCGATGTGCTTACTACGGAAAAGACACTTTGGTTGAGCTGTGCCTCTTCGCCGTAAATCAGGTTGTATTCATCGGGAAGCTCCATTTCTCCGTAGGCGACTACCGAAAAAATGCCGACAGACAGCATCAGCAGAATGAGCGAGAAAAATCTGATTATCTGCTTCACACGCCGCCTCCTTTTTGAAAATTGTCCGTATTGCGGACAGTTTTATTTTTTCCGTGACTGCCGTGATTATCGCAGGGAAAACAGGGGCGAAAAATGTCGAAAGAAAAATTTAAATGTTGTGAAATACGAATTGTTGTGGTATAATAATTATATTGCATAAAGTGGATGTTTGGGCGTACTTCTGCTCATTTAGTTTGTGCAACGACAATTGTGGGTTGCCTTTTGTATCTCAGTTGGCTCACTTTTTGTTTGTGGAACGACTTGTGCGTTTATGAGCAGGGATGTAATAAATAATCCACGGAATATAAAACAAAGGAGATTTGGTAATGAAAGGAAAGAAAAGCAAAATCCGTATTTTAAAACCGCACATCTATTTGATAGCTATTGGAATAATACTTGTGCTGATAGGATTGTTTATCAGAGTTCCCGGTGCTGCACTTACCACGCAAGAAAGTCTGGACGGGGTATCAACAGCGTACTATGTACTCGGAAACAGCTATTCCGCAATAGACGAATATGTTGGCGGAGACGCTTACAACTATATTATCGGAGCAACTCTTGTTGCCGCAAAAATCACAGGTGCAATGACCGCAAGAGCAATTTTTATTGTCGGAGGACTGATTTGCTTTGCCCTTGGATTGGCACTGAAAAGCTTGATGAATAAAGACGAACATATTATGAAAAGTTCAACTGTCATATCCGCACAGGCACCGAAGAGCGTTTTGGATACAAATAATATGGAAAGTCCTTCGGAGCAAACTATTGAGCCCGAAACAGAGGGTGACAAAATTTAACAAAAAGCACCGCCGTACATTCCGAAAAATGCACGGCGGTGTTCGATTTTTTAAAAATTAATATTTGAAGTTTGAGTAGTTGACAACGGATGTACCGGTAGCGGTGGGGCTGCCGAGTGCGCCGAGGTCTATGGTAACTGCGATGTCGAAAGTGACATCAAGCTTTACGAGGTGGCCGTTGGAAGCGTTGACGGTTGCGGTGATGACTGCGCCCGAATAGCTCTCGGAAACCTTTGCGTTGCCGTATGTGCCTTCGATAGCATCGTAGATGCAGCTTGCTCTCTTGTGGTCGTAGTAGCTCTTATCCTCATCGCCTACGCAGATGCCGGACTTGTCAAGCGGAGCGGAGCAGGTTGCTGTGCCCTTTGTTGCATATGACTTGCCGTCCTTGACCTTGATGGTGATGATGTAGTTCGAACCGCTCTGCTTGCAGGTAGCGGAGGTGACATCGCCTGTGCCGAGGGTGGAAGCTCTGAGATACTGTCTTCTGGCATCCGTATCCCACTGACCCTTAGTGACGGTGGTGTTGTAAGCGTTGTCTGCGCCTATGCCCATGAACTTATAGATAAGGCTCTTGAAGGACTTGACGAGTGCGTTAGCTTCTATCTGCTCGTTCTTTGTCTCTCTGTGCTTTGTGAAACCGACCTTGCCGGTGAAAGCCGCAGAGGTGGAAGCATTGTAATACTTGAGGATGTCGGCGGTAGTCGAGGGGGCTTTGTTGCCTGCCGCTGTGACTACGGGAGCTGAGGGAGTAGCGGGCTTTGCTGCACTGCTGCTCTTGTCGGTGGAAGCCTCTGTGCCGTTCTCGGAGGACGGCTCGGTGCTCTCGTCACCTGAAACGGCTTCGCCGCTTGTCTCCTCGGGAGTTGCGTTGGCGTCGTCGGAAACGTTGCCGCCGTCTCCGGGAGCCTCGGAGGTGGTTTCGTCGCCGTTGTCGGGAGTGTCGTTCTTCTTGCAGGCTGCAAATGAGAATACCATTGCAAGAGCAAGAATGAGAGCTGCTAATTTCAACAGATTTTTCTTCATCTTTCTGAGAACCTTTCTTATGTTTTTTTGATTGCGGCGATTTGTCTGCCGCCGGATAGTATAAATTTACACTAAAAGCAGAACAAAGTCAAGCTAAAATTGATAAAAACAAAATAAACTGCTATGAGTTTTTATGCAAAATAGTGAGAAATGACGAAAATCCACTGGCGTGTAACAGATTGTTTACAAACGCACTTACAAATGTATGGAATTTCACAAAAACTTATGCTATAATATTTTTGTATATCAACAGGAGGCGAAACAGGTGGCTGAAAAGAAGCTCATATCGTGGAATGTCAACGGAATAAGGGCGTGCATCGGAAAGGGCTTTGTTGAGGCCTTTGACAGCCTTTCGGCGGATGTGTTCTGTCTCCAGGAGACAAAGGTGCAGGCAGGCCAGGTGGACTTTGCTCCCGACGGCTATCACTGTTACTGGAACTATGCCGAGAAAAAAGGTTATTCCGGTACGGCGGTGTTCTCCCGAGAAGAACCGCTGAGTGTCACCTATGGACTGAGTATTCCCGAGCACGACCACGAGGGCAGAGTGATAACCCTCGAGTTTCCCGAGCATTTCTTCGTGTGTGTTTATACTCCCAATTCGCAGGACGGACTTGCCAGACTTGACTACAGAATGGAGTGGGAGGACGCTTTCAGAGCCTATCTTCTCTCGCTTGATAAGAAAAAGCCTGTTGTCGTCTGCGGCGATATGAATGTCGCACACAAGGAAATAGACCTTAAAAATCCCAAGACAAACCGCAAGAATCCCGGCTTTACCGATGAGGAGAGAGGAAAGTTTTCATGCCTGCTCTCGGCAGGCTTTACCGACACTTACAGATACTTTTATCCCGATGCAGTCGAGCAGTACAGCTGGTGGAGCTACCGCTTCAAGTCCCGTGAGAGGAACACGGGCTGGCGTATTGACTATTTCCTTTGCTCAAACCGCCTTGAAGAAAAGCTGACGGGGGCGAAGATTCATCAGGAGATATTCGGTTCGGATCACTGCCCCGTTGAGCTGACATTCGATATATAAAAAAGCACCGCCCGAAGACGGTGCAATATGTATTCGATTATATCAGGTTCTCGTCAAAGTTTATTGTCAGCGTGTTGCGCTGCATTGTGAGTTTCGTGCATTTCACTCCTGCGGCGTCAAACATACGCTTTGAAGCACGGGTGCCCTCCGAGTCGTGATACTTGTCACTGAGATAGATGACCTCTTTTATTCCGCTTTGAATGATAGCTTTTGCACATTCGTTGCAGGGGAAGAGTGCAACATAAACACGGCAACCTCTGAGATCTCCGCTGGAGTTCAGTATGGCATTGAGCTCCGCATGGCAGACATAGGCATATTTTGTGTCGAAAGCACTGCCCTCACGCTCCCACGGGAACTTGTCATCGTCACAGCCGGAGGGAAATCCGTTGTAGCCTACCGACATTATTCGGTTTCTGTCATTGACAATGCAGGCACCCACCTGTGTGTTTGGGTCTTTGCTCCTGTATGCCGAGAGCATTGCGATACCCATAAAATATTCGTCCCACGAGATATAACCGTCTCTTTTTGGCATATTTTATCGCTCCGTTTCCCATATCATATTAAATTGATATTAACATATCAGAGCCGTTAAGGCAAGAAGAAATTTTTGAGGTGACTTTCTATGGGTCTTTTAAAGAAAATTTTCGGAGACTATTCTTCAAGGGAGCTCAAGCGCATAATCCCAATCAAGGATAAGGTGCTCGCTCTTGACGAGGAATATTCCAAGCTTACCGATGATGAACTTAAAGCAAAAACGCCTTATCTCAAGCAGCGACTTGCAAACGGCGAGACACTTGACGATATTCTTCCCGAGGCTTTTGCCACCTGCCGTGAGGCCTCGTGGCGTGTGCTCGGTATGAAGCACTTCCCCGTGCAGATTCTCGGCGGAATAGTTTTGCATCAGGGCAGAATAGCCGAGATGAAAACCGGTGAGGGCAAAACACTTGTTGCAACTCTCCCCGCCTACCTCAATGCACTCTCGGGCAACGGTGTCCATATAGTTACCGTCAACGATTATCTCGCACGCCGTGACAGCGAGTGGATGGGTAAGGTTTACCGTTTCCTCGGTTTGTCCGTCGGACTTATCATCCACGAGAAGAACAACGACGAACGCCGTGAAGCCTACGCTGCCGACATAACATACGGCACCAACAACGAGATGGGCTTTGATTATCTTCGAGATAATATGGTTCCATATAAGGAACTCAAAGTGCAGAGAGGTCACTCTTTTGCGGTAGTTGATGAGGTTGACTCCATTCTTATAGACGAGGCGAGAACTCCGCTGATAATTTCAGGCAGAGGCGACCGCTCGACCGACCTCTACAGACAGGCGAACTCATTTGCGAGAACCCTCAATTTTGAGCGTATAAAGGAGCTTCGTTCCTCATCGAGACTCGAAAATACCGCCGACCAGGTCAGCGAAAACTGCGACGTCATAGTTGACGAAAAGGCTCGCACCGCAGTGCTCACTCAAAAGGGTATCGCTCAGGCGGAGAAGTATTTTAACCTCGAAAACCTTATGGACCCGTCCAACATTACCATTCAACACCATATCAATCAGGCGATAAAGGCAGTCGGCGTTATGCGCCGTGATGTCGATTATGTTGTCAAGGACGGCAAGGTGCTCATAGTCGATGAGTTCACCGGACGCATTATGCTCGGCAGACGCTACAACGAGGGTCTGCATCAGGCTATTGAGGCCAAAGAGGGTGTGCAGGTCGAGCACGAGAGCAAGACACTTGCAACAATAACATTCCAGAACTACTTCAGACTTTATGACAAGCTCTCCGGTATGACCGGTACGGCTATGACGGAAAGCCAGGAGTTCCAGGAGATATATTCACTCGATGTGGTTGAGATTCCGACCAACAAGCCGATGATAAGAGCCGACCTCGACGATGTGGTTTACAAGACTGAGCCGGCAAAGTTCAACGCCGTTATCGACCAGATAGTGGAGTGCCATTCAAAGGGTCAGCCCGTGCTTGTCGGTACGGTTTCAATTGAAAAGTCCGAGGTACTGAGCAAGCTTCTCAAAAAGAGGGGCATAAAGCATGAGGTGCTCAATGCAAAATATCACGACAAGGAAGCCGAGATAGTCGCACAGGCAGGTAAGTTCGGCGCAGTCACCATTGCCACAAATATGGCAGGACGAGGCACCGACATTATGCTCGGCGGTAACGCAGAGTTCCTTGCAAAGTCCGAAATGCGCCGCAAGGGCTACAGCGAAGAGCTGATAGCAGAGTCCACGGGCTTCGGCGATACGGACAACGAAGATATAATAACCGCAAGAGAGGAATTTCAGACTCTCGAGAAAAAATATAAAGCGGAAATTGCAGGCGAGGCGGAGCAGGTCAGACAGGCAGGCGGCCTGTGCATAATCGGCACGGAACGCCACGAATCACGCCGTATCGACAACCAGCTCAGAGGCCGTTCGGGTCGTCAGGGTGACCCGGGTCAGAGCCGATTCTATCTTTCGCTCGAGGATGACCTTATGCGCCTGTTTGGCGGCGAGCGTGTCACAACGGTTATGAATACGCTCAAGACTCCCGAGGATATGCCGATTGAATCGAAGATGATTTCGAGCGTTATCGAGTCGTCTCAGAAGCGAGTTGAGTCACGCAACTTCTCGATGCGTAAGAATGTCCTCAACTTCGACGATGTTATGAACCGCCAGCGTGAGCTTATCTACAAGCAGCGTGATCAGGTGCTCGACGGCGAGGATCTCAAGCCCGTCATTCTCAGAATGCTCGATGAGTGTATAGCCGAGTCGATTGACTTCTATTGCCCGAAGGCACTTTCACACTCGGATTGGAATATTGCAGGACTTCGTGAGAAGTTCCTCGGCTGGCTTACTACGGCAGATGACTTCAAGGACGGCTTTGACCGTGAAAAGGCAAAAGACGAGCTTATCGAGCGTGGACATAAGATTTATGATGAGCGTGAGGAGCTCATGGGCACAGCTGAGGACGGAAGCTCCGTTATGCGTGCGCTCGAGCGTATGGTTCTGCTCAAGATGGTCGATAACAAGTGGATGGATCACATCGATGCCATGGAAGAGCTTAAAAGAGGTATCGGTCTTCGCTCCTACGGTCAGCAGGATCCCGTTGTTGCATTCAGACAGGAGAGCTATGACATCTTCGACGAGATGACGATGTCCATTCGTGAGGACACAGTGAAGATGATGATGACGCTTATGCCCAGAAATGAGGAGGACACAAAGCGCAAGCAAGCGGCTGAGATAACCTCCACAAGCGGCGGCTCGGACGGCAGCGAAAAGGGTCGCACCGTGCGTAAGGGTGCAAAGATAGGCCCGAACGATCCCTGCCCGTGCGGCAGCGGCAAAAAGTACAAAAAGTGCTGCGGTGCAGTGAATAAGCAGTAATAAAAAGCTCCGTAAACCGATAAAGGTTTACGGAGCTTTTAAGTTTTAGATTAGTTTACGATTTATGATAGAGCTTCTTGACCTGATAGTGCGGCTCGCAGGTGAGGTTTATGCCAAGCTTGCGGTAGACATCCGCATCGACCTGAGAGAGAATGACGGAGGAATGTGCCTCACAGCCTCGCAGGAGTGAAAGTGCATCGAACGCTTTCTTTGCGGCCTCGCTCTGTATTGCACTCATCGTCAAAGCGATGAGAACCTCATCTGTGTGCAGTCTCGGGTTGTTGTTGCCGAGAATATCGGTCTTGAGCAGCTGGATAGGCTCGATAACACCGGGGTCAATGAGCAGCTGCTCTTTGGGCTGATCGCTCAAAAGCTTGACGGCGTTGAGCAGTGCCGCCGAGCTTGCACCGAGAAGAGCCGATGTCTTGCCGGTTATCACTCTGCCGTCGGTCAGTTCAATGGCAACGGCCGGAGCACCTGTGTCCTTTGCCCTGTCGAGTGCAGGGCGTACACAGCGGCGGTAATCCTCAGTAATACCCGCCTGATTCATCAGGCTCTCTATCTTGCCTATTTCCGCATCACCCGACAGACCCTTTTTGCGGTCGCACAGGGCGTTGAAATAGCGGCGGATAATCTCGTTGAGAGAAGCGTCTCTGGTTGCGGCATCGTCTGAAATGCAGTAACCTGCCATGTTGACACCCATATCGGTGGGTGAATTGTAGGGGCTCTTGCCCTCGATTTTCTCGAATATGGCGTTGAGCACGGGGAAAACTTCAACATCTCTGTTATAATTTACCGTGGTCTCGCCGTAAGCTTCAAGGTGGTAGGGGTCAATAACATTGACATCGTTCAAGTCAGCAGTCGCCGCCTCATATGCGAGGTTGACAGGGTGCTTTAAGGGCAGATTCCAAATCGGGAAAGTCTCGAATTTTGCATATCCCGCTTTGATACCTCTGAGATTGTCATGATAAAGCTGAGACAGGCAGGTTGCCATCTTGCCGCTGCCCGGGCCGGGTGCGGTTATGACGACAAGCGGACGGGTGGTCTCAATATACTCGTTCTTGCCGAAGCCGTCCTCGCTGACGATGTGAGGAATGTTATAAGGATAACCCTCGATGGGATAGTGTATGAACACACGCACGCCAAGGGAGTTTAATCTGTTCTTGAAAGCGAGAGCCGCAGGCTGACCGCTGTACTGGGCGATAACAACACTGCCGACAAAAAGACCTATCGCACGAAAAGCATCGATAAGACGCAGAACATCACTGTCATAAGTTATGCCGAGGTCACGGCGGATTTTGTTGTTCTGAATATCGCTGGCATTTATGACGATAACTATCTCAACATCCGAGCCGATATTTTTGAGCATTTGCAGCTTGCTGTCGGGTTTGAAGCCGGGCAGAACACGGGAAGCGTGATAGTCGTCAAAGAGCTTGCCGCCGAACTCCAGATAGAGCTTGCCGCCGAACTCCTTTATACGCTTGCTTATTTGCTCGGATTGTTTTTGGATGTACAGGTCATTGTCGAATCCCACTTTGAACATTGGTAAAACCTCACATTACATTTATCGTTTAACTGAAAATAAATCGCTTTCGACAGGAAAAACAAAAATTCAATTTATTATACAACTTTACTTTTCTTATTGCAACCGTTTTCGAGCATTGCGAATGTAAAAAAATGCAGGCACTCAGGTAACCTGTGCTTCGCTTTTGCGGCAGTGATTTAAAAATAGGGTGAAAACCAAAATCCCGTCCACTTTCGGTGAACGGGATTTTTTGGCACCCCCTGGGGGAATCGAACCCTCAACTAGCCCTTAGGAGGGGCTTGTTATATCCAT
>CAZFZW010000052.1:0-8459 GCA_964523465.1 uncultured Clostridium sp.
CTCCCAAGAGAGTTTATGCATGTACTCGTTGCCTTCGTTCCGGCAAAGTTACACGTGCTGTCTGATGACCGAGGATATTCACGGCGCTGTCTTATGACGGTGCCGTAATTTTTTTTGTCCACAAGCCACGATACAAAACGAAAAGGCACTGCATTCGTCACGGCGAGATTGCAGTGTCTCTTTTTGTTTAAGCGTGATTGAGCCAGTAGTTGCGGAAAGCTTTGCGCTCTCTGGCGGCTATGTTGACGGTTGTTGTGTCTTGCAGGGTAAGCTCGGAATAGGAACAATGTGTTACATAGTGCATATTCACAAGGCATGAACGGTGAACCTTGAAAAAATTATCCGCACCCAGGGTTCTGCACCAGTGGTCGATAGTGTCTCTTGCGTTATAATCTCTGCTTAGAGTGTGCACAGTGGTTTCACGATTATATCTTTCAATATAAACGATGTCGTCGATGGGAACTGTGACGGTTTCCCTGCTGCCACGCAGACGAAAGTTGATATATGTGCTGCCGACATATTCCAGTGCCTTGTCAAGACCTGAGGCGAGACGTTCGGGGTCAAACGGCTTTTCATAAAAACGGAAAGCATGATTGTCCATGGCGTCATCCTGGAATTTGATAAATGATGTGAGAAAAAATACAGCTACTTTTCGATTCCTTTCCTGTAGAATCTTTGCAAGCTCAAACCCGTCGATATCGCCCATCTGGATGTCCAGAAAGGCTATTTCGTATGCTGCGTCACTGTTGACCGCTTCAATTGGGTCGTTCATGGTTGTTATCACGGCTTTTATATTCTTCTGTGCAAAGTAGTTCTCGACAAATTTTTTCAAGCTCTCCGCACAGGCAATGTTGTCATCGCAAATGAGTATGTTCATATCATCACCTGCTTTATATTTTATCATAAAACGGCGATTCTTTCAAGCTGTTGCGAATAGTCGTAAAAATCAACAACGGAGCAGGATTGCCCGCTCCGTTGTCTTATTTTAAAATCTCAGCGTCCAGCATTGAAGCCTCAGACGGTCGGAGAGATACCTGTCCTCAAAGTCGTCACTGTGTCTCCATGTGCCTTTGAATGAACAGTTCTTGACTCCGGGCAGAATGTCGAGTGGCACGAGTTGGTCTGTGGGCGTCAGCGTTACCGTTTCTTCGCCGCAAAGCACTGCCATAGCTGCATAAAGCCAGTCTGCAGGGCCGACAGCTTTGCCGTTGACCAAAATGCAAACGGGCAGAAAGTCGTCTGACGAAAAGGATTTTGCGGATTCTCTTATCTCGTCGGCACTGACGGTTACGGGGTGCGTGATACCACGGGGAGGTTCCAAAAAACCTTTTGTTTTGCCGCAGATGTGCTCGCTTTTTCCGCAAAGCAGAGCTTGGCAGGCAAGAAAAATATCTGCAACGGACAGCGACTCTTCGCCCTCGGTGGGTTTAAGTCCGTGTGCTGTCCACTCACGCAGACGGGGGATGTCGGCGGCGGTTACTCGCCGTGCAGGACGGGCGGCAAGCTCTGTTGCGGTTTCCCCGAAAGTGGTTATGCGAAAACGGGAATCATTTTTGACGAGCCGTGAAAGCAGGACGAGATTGTCATAAAAACGCTCTGTGTCCTTGTTGTTTCTGCGTTCGGCTGCTTTCCACTGACCGAAAGGATATGTGTTCTCTTTGTCGTAGTTCACAACATCCCAGTGCTCTTTGAATATGGATGCGTGTGGGTGGCCGTAAATTACGGCACGCTTTCTTTTGGCCAATTTGTCAAGCTCTGCTTTAATGCTCTCTTCGGTTGCGTCAAAGAGAATGCCCTCAATGCCAAGCGTATAATCGATATTATAAATGTTGCAGTAAAATGTGCCCCTGCCGTCCTCGGTGTCGCACAGCGTGTCGGCGTATATCGGAATGCCCATGTCCGCATATGCGTACATGGCGGCGTAGCTTTTCTGATTCCCGGGCGGCACAGCGGCGGTAACGCTCTTTGTCCCCGTTGCTCTTTCGATTTTTTCGAGTGCAAGGCTCTCCTGACGAACAACCTCGTTTCTCGCCGCATAAAAATCGTCAATGTCCGTGTACTCGTTCAACATGGGATGCAGTGTGTGTCCGAGAGTGTGGAGCTGTATCTCGTGCGGCTTGAGCGAGTTTATGACATCCTGTCTGCCCCAGTTTATCAGCTGATCCGCAAGCAGTCCGACAAGGCAGAAGCTTGCCGTGATGCCCTCGTCTGTCATGATGTCTGCCTCACGCTTTATTGCGTCTGCCGATATGTTCGATGTAAAATCCTCTGTGTCAAAGGCAAAAATTATGTCGGTCATACTGCTCTCCTTTTTTGAATAATTATCCGCATTTTCATTATATTACGATTTTTCGCTGTTTTCAAGACGGGAAAGCTTTACTTTATTCTGATTGCACGCTAAAACCTTAATGTGTTGCGGTTTTAGCACTTTCTTCCGTTGAAATTGAGAGGGTCAAACTATTGCTTTTTGCTTGCGTTTATGGTATTATATCTTATCATGAGCAGTTATGCACAGTTGATTTTGTGGTATTTGCGGATGCCGAATACTTCGATTCGGTATGCTATATGTTGACTAAATTTCTGCTTTACATTTTTTACTAGGGAGTTGAAGTGCTTGGCAAAGTACATAATCAAGCGTGTCGCAATGGGTATTTTGTGCATATTTATTGTTGCGACCTTGACATTTCTTTTGATGAATCTTGTCCCGGGCGGCCCGTTCGTGGCGGAAAAATCAATCAGTAAGGCGGCTCAGGCGGCCCTCGAGGCAAAATACGGTCTGGACAAGCCGCTTTGGCAGAGATATGTGACCTATATGACAGATCTGCTCCACGGCGATATGGGATTGAGCCTGCGCCAGAGGGGAAAGACGGTCAATGATATAATCTGGTCAAAGTTCCCGGTTTCCGCAGGACTTGCAGGTATAGCGGTCGTTGTTTCACTGCTTGTCGGTATACCTCTGGGTTGTCTTTCGGCTTATAACCGAGGCAAGTGGGCGGACAATGTCATAATAGTTTTCGCCACTTGCGGCATAGCGATACCGAGCTTTATAAGCAGCGTTATCCTGCTTTATACATTCGGCAGCAAGCTTAATATTCTACCGACGGTCGGATTGAACTCTTTGGAGTCGTATATTATGCCGGTCACGGCACTGTCGATATATCCGACTGCGTATATCACCCGACTTATGCGTTCGAGCCTGCTCGATGTTATGGGTCAGGACTACATCCGCACGGCAAAGGCAAAGGGATTGTCGAATTTCTCCGTGCTCTTTAAGCACGCTTTGAGAAACGCAATTCTTCCGGTTGTCACTTATGTCGGCCCGATGCTTGCAAGCCTTATGACAGGTTCGTTCATTGTCGAGAAGATATTCACCATTCCCGGCCTCGGCAGAGAGTTTGTTTCGGCAATAACCAACAGAGACTACACTCTGATAATGGGTACTACCATACTTCTCGCAACGCTGATAATAATGGCGAATGTTATCGTTGATATACTTTATAAGATAATCGACCCCAGAATTAAACTCAAGTAAGGAGCAGATAAGAAATATGAAAAATAAATTTCCGAGTCTGCAACTGAACGCAGATGATTTTGCACCCGCAACGCATGATGAAAAGCAGAGTCTTGTCGTTATGCGTGACAGCGTGAACTTCTGGGCAGACGGTCTGCGCCGCCTGCGTAAGAATAAGATAGCAATGGTAAGCCTTGTGGTTATCGTGCTTGTTCTGATTTTCGCTTATGTCCTGCCCTCATTCTGGCCTTACAGCTATGAGCAGCAGATAAAGTACAGCGAAAATCTTAAACCCTTTGAATACAGCGCACTTGAGCAGCAGCGAATCGATGCCGGCGAAAAGGTGTTTCCGCACATCTGCGGAACCGATAAGCTCGGCAGAGACTTTGCAGTTCGTCTGATGATGGGCACAAGAATCAGCCTCACCGTCGGCCTTATCTGCGCTGCCCTTGTTTTGATAGTCGGCTCTCTTTTTGGTGCTATTGCAGGTTTTGCAGGCGGTTGGGTCGATATAATCATGATGAGAATAACCGATATTCTCTACACCTTGCCGGATATACTTATTATAATAGTGCTTTCAATGGCGTTGAAGCCACGGCTCAACGACCTTGCCGAACAGCCGGGATTCGGGTGGATGCAAACGGTTGGCCCGAACCTGCTTGCGATATTTATCGTTTTCGTGCTTCTCTATTGGGTTGGTATGGCGAGAATCACCCGTTCTCAGATACTTGTGCTCAAGGAGTCCGAGTATGTTACCGCAGCCCGTGCAATGGGCGCAAGTGGTTCACGCATAATCAGAAAGCACCTGCTCACCAACTGCATCGGTACGCTTATAGTCACCACAACCCTGCAAATTCCGTCTGCGATTTTCACCGAGAGCTATCTTAGCTTCCTCGGCCTCGGCGTTGCGGCTCCCATGCCGTCGCTCGGCTCGCTTGCAACGGATGCCGTTAAGGGTATGAATACTTATCCGCATTTGCTGCTTTTGCCGGCAATACTCATCAGCGTCATAATCCTTGTGTTCAATCTTTTCGGTGACGGACTGCGTGATGCGTTTGACCCGAAGCTGAAAAACTGACAGGGAGGGCGAAAATTTTGAGTGAAAAGCTTTTAGAGATACAGGACGAAAGACTTTCGTTCTTCACACCTGCCGGTGAGGTAAAGGCGTTGAACGGCGTGTCCTTCTCCATGGAGGCAGGCGAGGTGCTCGGTATAGTCGGCGAGTCCGGCTCGGGCAAATCAGTCACCGCTTATTCCATAATGGGACTTACCGCTTATCCCGGCAAGCTTATAGGCGGAACCATCCGCTTTAACGGTCATCAGATAGACCAGATGACCGAAAAGGAATTCAGAGAAATCAGAGGTAACGAGGTCTCGATAATCTTCCAGGATCCGATGACCAGCCTCAACCCTGTCTATACTGTCGGCAATCAGATAACAGAAGTTATCCGTCTGCACACAGGCAAGACCAAGCAGGAGGCAGAGGCAAGGGCGAAGGAACTGCTTGAGCTCGTCGGCATAAACGAGCCGGACAAGCGTCTCAAACAGTATCCTCACGAGCTTTCGGGCGGTATGCGCCAGAGAGTTATGATAGCAATAGCACTCGCCTGCGAGCCGAAGCTCCTCATTGCCGATGAGCCGACAACGGCTCTTGATGTTACGATTCAGGCTCAGATACTTGAGCTTATGCAGGAACTTCGTGAGAAACTCGGTATGAGCATCATTATGATAACTCACGACCTCGGCGTTGTTGCAAGTATGTGCGAGAAGATCGCCGTTATGTATGCCGGTCATATTGTTGAATACGGCACAGCGGACGAGATTTTCTATGAGCCGAAGCATGAGTATACCAAGGGGCTTATCAAGTCTATTCCCAAGCTCAATGTTGAACAGACTGAGCGACTTGTCCCCATCGAGGGTCAGCCGGTCGATCTGCTCAATCCGCCGGCAGGCTGTCCGTTCGCACCCAGATGCGAGAAGTGCATGAAGATATGCCTTAACAAGATGCCGCCCAGAACCGAGCTTAGCGATACACATTACAGCCATTGCTGGCTGCTTCAAAAGGAAGAATTTGAAAAGGGGGAGAACGGCTGTGAGTGATAATAAAAAGCTTGTTGAAGTCGAGCACCTGCAGCAGTATTTCCCGGCAGGCGGCAGGGGCAAAAACAAAAAGTTTGTCCAGGCTGTTGACGATGTTTCGTTCTTCATTAACAAGGGAGAGACCCTAGGTCTTGTCGGTGAGTCCGGTTGCGGCAAAACGACTGTCGGCAGAACACTGCTCAGACTTTACGAGCCGACTGACGGTAAGATAATATATGACGGCAAAGTAATTTTTGATAAAAAGAACAAGATTGCCGAGAATATGCTGCCTTACCGCCGCAAGATGCAGATGGTTTTCCAGGACCCCTATGCAAGCCTTGACCCGAGAATGACGATAGGCGATATAGTCGGCGAACCCATTGATATTCATAAACTCGCCGCAAACAAAGCGGAGAGAAGAGACAAAATAATTTCTCTGCTTGAGCGTGTCGGTCTTAACAGCGAGCACGCCAACAGATACCCTCACGAGTTCTCCGGCGGTCAGCGTCAGAGAGTCGGAATAGCAAGAGCTCTTGCCGTTGACCCCGAGTTTATAGTCTGCGATGAGCCTGTTTCGGCACTCGATGTTTCCATTCAGGCACAGGTTGTCAATATGTTTGAGGACCTTCAGCAGGAGCTTGGTCTGACTTATCTCTTCATCGCCCACGACTTGAGCGTTGTCAGACATATTTCAAACCGTATCGGCGTTATGTACCTTGGTAAACTGGTGGAGCTTGCGGATAGCTATGAGCTTATTACGCACAGCGTGCATCCTTATACACGCAGTCTTATCTCCGCTATTCCCGAGGCTGACCCGAAGATAGCCAGAGCGTCGAAGCGTATTCCGCTTCAGGGCGATGTTCCCAGCCCGCTCAATCCCCCGAGCGGCTGCCGCTTCCGTACACGCTGCCCCTATGCGGATGAAACGTGTGCGGCACAGTGCCCGAGCCTCAAGGAAGTAAGCCCCGGACATTGGGCAGCTTGCCACCACCTCGATAAGGTGGCTGACTGATAAAGAAGTAAAGCTTTTGGCAGTGGACGGTTTATCCGTTCACTGCCGGGAGCACGGTAAAATTTTTTAACCTGTACGCTTTACTTATTTAATGCGGTGTTTATTGCACGGAGAGGTGCAATGGATATAATAAACGGCGAAAGCCGTAATTTTGTAAAGGAGATGTACCAATGAAGATCAAGAAGATTGTTTCTTTACTGCTTGTGCTTGTACTTGCATTTTCCACAGTTGCTTGTCTGAGCTCCTGCAAGAAAGAGAACAAGGACGGCATTACCGTCCAGATCGGACCCAACCCCGAGACTCTTGACCCCGCACTTAACAGTGCAATCGATGGCGGCAATATGCTCATTACTCTGTATGAGACACTGCTTATCATCGATGAGAACAACGAAGTTCAGCCCGGCCAGGCTGAAAAGTATGAAGTCAGCGATGACGGACTTACCTGGACTTTCACCATGCGTGACGGCCTCAAGTGGTCTGACGGCACTGACCTCAACGCAAAGGACTTCGAGTATAGCTTCAAGAGAATCGCCGATGTTGCACTTGCAGCACCTTATGCTGAGACTGTTATCGGTATGATCGACGGCTATCAGGCTGCTATCGGTAATCCCGATGAAGAAGGCGAGATGACTACCGAGCCCAATGTTGACCTGCTCAATGTTAAGGCAAGCGAGGACGGCAAGACTCTTACTATCAAGCTTTCTTATCCCTGCTCTTACTTTGATAAGATCGTCGCTTTCGGCACAATGAGCCCCGTTCAGAAGGCTGCTGTCGAGGCTAACGGCGATGCATGGGCAACCAAGCCCGAGACCTATGTCTGCAACGGCCCGTACATGATGACCGAGTGGACAGCAGGCGAGAAGATTGTCTGCGTCAAGAACCCCTACTACAAGGGCGGCTGGGATTCCACCAGAATCGTTAATGAGAAGCTCACTTTCCTCCTTCTCGAGGATTCTTCCGCTTCTTATGCTGCTTATCAGAGCGGCCAGGCTCAGATGGTAAAGGATGTTCCCACTGAGGAGATTCCGAGCCTTACCAAGGCAGAGGACGGCGGCGATTTCTATGTTGACGCAATTCTCGGCACATATTACATCAACATGAACCTCCAGAAGGCTCCTTTCAATGACATCAATGTTCGTAAGGCTCTGAGCCTTGTTATTGACCGTGAGTATGTTGCCAATGTTGTTATGCAGGGCACATATACCGCAGCTTATAACTATGTCGGAACCCATGTTGATGACAGCGACGGCGCAGGTAAGTTCCTTGAGAACTCCATTGCAGCTAACGGCGGCAGCACCTACATCAGCCAGGATTACGAAGCAAACGTTGCAGCAGCTCAGAAGGCTCTCGCAGATGCAGGTTATCCCAACGGTGAAGGCTTCCCGGTCATCACTTATTCGACCAACGATTCCAGCTACCATAAGCCTCTGGCAGAGTATCTCCAGAGCGTTTATAAGGAGAAGCTTGGTATCACCATGAAGATTGACATCGTTGAGTGGAGCGCATTCACTCCCGAGCGTCGTGCCGGTAACTACGAGATGGCTCGTAACGGCTGGGCAATGGACTACAACGATGCTTCCAACATGATTGAGCTCTTCACTACCACCAATGGTAACAACGATGGTAAGTATTCGAGCAAGGCATTTGATGACGCTATGGAGAGATCCAAGGTTGCCGATAAGGAAGCACACTTTGCAGCTCTTCATGAGGCTGAGAAGATCGTCAGTGAGGATTACGGATTTATTCCTGTTGCTTACTACAATGACTTCTGGCTTCAGTCCTCGTCCCTCAAGGGCACATGGCATAGCGCTTATGGCTACTGGTACTTCCAGTATGCTTATCTTGCGGACTAAGTTT
>CAZFZW010000053.1:0-8224 GCA_964523465.1 uncultured Clostridium sp.
ACTCTGTTTGTTGGGGTTCGAATCCCTATTCCCCAGCCAAAAAGCGACAGGTTTCTTTTGAAACCTGTCGCTTTTACTTCTTCACTATTAACTCTTTACTCTTCACTGCTTTTGATGTTTTTTATATCACCTTTTAGTCGCAGATATTCAGATGTGTCTGTGATTTGCTTTTTTAAGTGCGATAGAGCATATTATCATCACGGCAAAGAGGCAGCCTATGAAATAAGGGAACAGTCCAACGCCGAGATTTTGTGCGATAAGACCGAAAACCGCAGGTGCGGACAGTATTCCGAGATATGCTATTGCCATTTGCATTCCCATTGCCGATTGCGATGCCTCAGCACCGAAGTGAAACGGTGTCAGGTGCAAAAGATTCGGGTATATCGGGCCGTTGCCGAGGCCTATGAGAAACAGTGCAACGCAGCAGGCGACCGAGGGCAGCGGTAACAACAAAAGCAGAATTGCAAGGGCGATTATCGCCTGCGAAAATTTGATTATTCGACTGCTTGAAAGCTTCGTTGAGAGTATTCCCGACAGAAACCGCCCGAGTGTCATTCCCGTGTAGTAAAATGTAATAACCGTGGCGGCAGTGTCAACGGACATTCCTTTTGCATCAACGAGGAATGTGCTGCCCCAGTTTCCGCAGGTGTATTCGATTCCACATGAAGAGAAAAATACAAGTCCGACGATGTAAATTTTAGGGTTCTTTAAAATTCCAAAGGAAGATGTACCCTGTTCGCTCTCTTCCTCGGACTGTTTGTCCCCCATCTTTTTCCACATCGGCAATGTCGCTGCGGACAAAATCGTAATGGCGAGCTGAAACCAGAATATGATTCTGTATCCCTTTCGCCAGTTTGTGTCCTGCGAAAGCGCAAGCGACATCAAAAACGGACTGAGTGTCACGCCTATGCCGTAAAAACAGTGCAAAAAATTCATGTGCGATGCCTTGTAGTGCAGGGCAACATAGTTGTTCAATCCCGTATCTATCGCACCTGCACCCAGTCCGAGCGGTATGGCCATCAGCCAGAGAAACCAAAAGCTTTTTGAACACGAAAAGCCCAAAAGAGCCGCTGCTGTCATAGCTGTGCTGATTGCAGTGACCCTTCCCGTGCCCAGACGGCGAATCATTTTTGAGGCCAAAAGGCTTGAGACTATTGTGCCGCCCGAAATTGTCAGGGTGATGAAGCTTGCCCACGATACCGGCAGGTCAAAATCAGTGTATATTGCAGGCCATGCCGTGCCGAAAAGAGAGTCGGGAATACCCAACCCGATAAAGGTTATGTAAATGACTATCAAAAACACAGTTGCCATAGTGTACCTCCGAGCTTAATTTATAAATTTGTCTTGTCATTCATTTTCGGTATGATATAATAAACTATAACATCATGTGAGAGTCAAGGGGCTGGGCGTATGTCATCGGAAAAAATGATAACCATCGGAAAGCTTTCGAACATAACCGGAGTTCATGTTCAGTCTCTGCGTTATTATGAGCGTATCGGAATCCTCACCCCTGCCTATATAGATAAAAACAGCAAGTACAGATACTACTCCTTCTCTCAGATTAAAATAGTCGAAGCGATTCAGTATTGCGTGGAGCTCGGAATTCCGCTCAAGGATTTCTCTGATTTCTTGACGGAGGACAAGAGCAGGATAGACTACAAGCGGTTGCTCATCTGCGGCAAGGCACTTGCAGATCAAAAACTGCAAAGCCTGAAGGAGAAAATGCTTTTCTTCAGAACACTCAATGACGAAATGATACACGGCGAGCTTTGTAACAGTGATGTACGAACAGTCAGCCGTCTGCCATCAAAAGTATATGCTGTGTCTGCCTACAGCGGCACACAGGCGGAAAACGGATACAGAGATACTGTGATAAAACTTTTGCGGTTTATCCGTGCAAACAACTGCAAGACGAGCTATGACAGCGGACTGCTCTCGGTTTATGACGGCAGCAGAGAGGAACATTTCGTCTGCGTAGATGTTTTGAATTATGATGAATCGCTTTTGTTGCTGCCTAATGTAATAACCGTGCCCGAGACTGATTTTATCTGCGTCAAAAGGGATAAGAGTGATATTCTCTCAGCGCCGACTGTGTTTGAGGAGCAGTTCGGGCAGCCTTATAAAAAGATTGTGATCGAAACCGAACTGTTTACAGGCAGCTTTGATTATGTAACCCCGTCTTATGAAATTCGCTGCTCTCTGCCGAGAGAAACCCGATTGTTAAATAAACCTGAAAAAATTTAAAAAATGTGTTGACAACTACCCCTTTGATGTGTATAATATTGTCTTGCAGGTGGCAGTAAACCTGCGTGAGAGTCGGATATTGGGGAATTGTGTAACGGTAGCACGACAGACTCTGACTCTGTTTGTTGGGGTTCGAATCCCTATTCCCCAGCCAGAAAAAGCACTTGCAAATGCAGGTGCTTTTTTCATTTCATAAAACTATCATACGGACTAAACAGAGGAATATATGAAAGCTGTAATTTTTGATATGGACGGGCTGATGTTCGACACCGAACGGCTCGCAATGGCGGCATGGGACTATGCCGGTGAAAAAATGGGCTTTGGCAAGGCAGGATATATGGTCATGAAAACTCTCGGTGTGACCGCAGAGCGTGCCGATGAGATTTGGTGTGAGGAATTCGGCGAGGACACGGATACCGCCGCCATGCGCCGATACAGCAAAGAATTTACAGATGACTTTTATCTTCACAACAAAGTGCCCGTGAAATACGGACTGTATGAACTTCTTGATTGGCTCAAATCTGTGGGTATAAAGACTGCGGTTGCGTCATCTTCAACTCGTGTGGCGGTTGAACGTAATCTGAAAAGTGCCGGGATAATCGATATGTTCGACAGCATTATCAGCGGCGAAATGGCGGAACATTCAAAGCCCGAGCCGGATATTTATCTTAAAGCGTGCGAGACACTCGGCGAAGAGCCGTGCGACTGCATTGCACTTGAGGATTCCCGAAACGGACTTCATTCGGCATTTAGTGCGGGATGCCGTGTCGTGATGGTTCCCGACCTTTGGCAGGCGGATGCCGAGACCGAGAAAATAGTCTGGAAAAAATTTGATAATCTGCTCGCAGTCAGAGATTTTTTGAAAAATCTGCCGTGAAACTTTGATGTGCCTTTTGCGAATAGTCAGAGCTTTTAAAGCAATACTAATCGCAAAAGGAGTGAGAAGAATGATTGTTGACAGAATATCGCTTATCTTAGTAATCATAGGCGCAGTTAACTGGGGCAGCATAGGTCTGTTTAAGTTTGACATAGTTGCGTGGATATGCGGCGGTCAGGGCTCGATAGTCGCAAGAATAATATATACCCTCGTAGCACTTGCAGGCATATGGTGCATCTCGCTGTTTTTCAGAGAGAATGTTCTGCTTGAGAGCGAAGGACAGCATGGAACAAAGTAAAAACGGAATTTAATCTTTCAGCGGCGGCAGGGAGCGCACAGGTGACTTCCTGCCGTTGCTTTGTTGTGCGTGGAGAACAGAGAAAATAAATATTAAAAAAATTAAAGGTTTTTAGAGGAAAAACGGGGTTTTTTGCGTATATATTTATGAAAGAGGTGAGAAACGGTGAGACTCAGTGACAGCTTTCTTGAACAGTTGAGAATGAATACGGACATCGAAAGCGTGATTTCGCCCTATGTCAATTTGCGACGCAGGGGAAAGAACCTTGTCGGTCTGTGTCCTTTTCATAATGAGAAAACTCCGTCTTTCACCGTTTATCCCGAAAACGGCAGTTTTTATTGCTTCGGCTGCGGAGTCGGCGGTGATGTGATAACTTTTGTTCGTCGAATGGAGAATCTCGATTATATGGAGGCTGTAAAACAGCTTGCGGACAGAGCGGGTATGGCACTGCCCGAGGACGGATACGATGATTCTCTTGCTAAAAAACGCACCGCAGTGCTTTCTGCCAACCGTGCGGCGGCGAAGTTTTTTCATTCACAGCTCTTTACTCCTCAGGGGAGACAGGCACTCGATTATTTTCTCGGCAGAGGTCTTTCAATGGAGACTATTCGCCACTTCGGCCTCGGCTTTGCACCCGATGACTGGCGAGCACTGAAAAATCATCTCAACAGTCAGGGCTTTGACGATGTTCTGCTCGAGAGTGCAAATCTCGTCCGCCGCAGTGACAAGAACTCGAAAGTGTCTTATTACGACAATTTCCGCAACCGTGCTATGTTCCCGATAATTGACCCACGGGGCAATGTCATAGCTTTCGGCGGCAGGGTTCTCGATGACTCAAAGCCCAAGTACATAAATACTTCCGATACGCTTGTCTATAAAAAGAGCAACGGCGTTTTCGCACTTAACTTTGCAAAAAACGGCAACGACGGCAAGCTCATAATCGCAGAGGGATATATGGATGTTATTTCTCTGCATCAGGCAGGATTTACCAATGCGGTCGCCTGCCTTGGCACAGCACTGACCAAAGAGCAGGCTAATCTGCTTTCACGCTATGCCGACGAGATAATTCTGTCCTACGATGCCGATGAGGCAGGGCAGAAGGCAACCGCCCGTGCGCTGTCGATATTCGGCACAACAGGTATGGAAATTAAGGTTTTGCGTCTTAGTGGCGGCAAAGACCCCGATGAAATAATCAAAAACTACGGCGCACAGCGTTTCAGGGATTTGATTGAGGGTGCGGCGAATGACACGGAATATCGCCTTTTGAATGCCAGAAAGGGCATAGACCTTATGAGCGATGACGGCAAGGTGAAATATCTTTCCGCCGCTGCGGAAGTCCTCGCAGAGATCGGCAGTCCGGTTGAGGTGGATGTTTACGCTTCACGGCTCGCAAATGAGCTGGGAGTGGACAAGCTTGCAATTCAGTCGCAGGTGAGATATAAGCGTGAGGGCCTGCAAAAACGCCGCAAGGCACAGCGTGAACAGGAACAGCAGAGGATGCTCCTCAACGGACAGAATACTCGCAATCCCGAGCGTGCAACCCATCTTCGTGCCGCAAAGTCGGAGGAAATGCTCATAGCATCGCTTATGCGAAACCCCGATTTCTATAATAAATTAAAAAGCGAGCTGTCGGTTGATTACTTCGTCACGGCACTCAATAAACGCATATTCTCAGTCATACTTGCACGCCTTGAGGAGGGCGGCAATACCGAGCCGTACTTCCTTTCCTCGGAGTTTACCCCCGATGAAATGGCGGAGGTTGAGCGGATATTCCGAAGCTCGGCGCAGCTTAGCAACACCCCCGAGGAATGTGCCGACTGCATAAAAATACTTAAAGAGGAAAAAAATAAGCCGGAGGCAGTCAAAGCCTCGGAGCTTAGCGACGAAGAGTTTGCAAAGCTGTTCAGACCGCAATAAGGTCTTTACATAAAGAAGCACATACATAAAGAGAAGGAGACAGAATAATGGACGGCATTGAAAAGAGACCGGCAGTAAAGGCTCTTATCGAAAAAGGTAAGGCTGCCGGCAAGCTGACCACGCAGGAGATCGATACGGTCATAGTCGATATGGATCTTGACATTGAAGATCTCGACAAGCTCTATGAATCTATCGAGGCGCAGAGTATTGAGATAATCGATGATTTGTCGCTGCTTGATGTGGATGATGTCAACTTTGACCTCGGTGAAACTCCGAAGTCTACGGTTGATGCGGCAACAGTTACCGATGACAAGAATATTACCATTGACGACCCGGTTAAGGTATATCTTAAAGAGATAGGCAAGGTTCCGCTGCTTACTCCCGAGGAAGAAATTGAGCTTGCAATCAGAATCGGCGATAACGACCCTGCTGCAAAACGCCGACTGACCGAGGCAAACCTCAGACTTGTTGTCAGCATCGCAAAGCGTTATGTCGGCAGAGGAATGCAATTCCTTGATTTGATTCAGGAGGGCAACCTCGGACTTATTAAGGCTGTTGACAAGTTCGATTACACGAAGGGCTTCAAGTTTTCAACCTATGCCACATGGTGGATAAGACAGGCTATCACCCGTGCTATAGCAGACCAGGCAAGGACAATAAGAATCCCCGTGCATATGGTAGAGACCATAAATAAGGTCAAAAAGACCAATAGCCAGCTCCTCCACAAAAACGGCAGAGACCCTTCTGCCGAAGAGATAGCGGAAGTGCTTGATATGCCTGTGGACAAGGTTCGTGAGATAATGCGAGTGGCACAGGAGCCTGTTTCGCTTGAGACCCCGATAGGCGAGGAAGAGGATAGCCATCTCGGCGACTTCATCCCCGACGACGATGCTCCCGCACCGGCAGATGCCGCATCGGCGACCCTGCTCAAGGAGGAACTTGCTCATGTCCTCAAGACCCTCACACCCCGTGAGGAGCGAGTGCTTTCGATGCGTTTCGGTCTTACCGACGGACATCCCCACACCCTTGAGGAAGTCGGTAAGGAGTTCAATGTTACCCGTGAGCGTATCCGTCAGATAGAGGCAAAGGCTCTGCGTAAGCTCCGCCACCCCACAAGGAGCAAAAAACTCAGAGATTATGTGGAGTAATACCACACAAAAATAATAATACTGTCACCGCCGCACGAATTCAAACTCGTGCGGCGGTGATTGCTTTTTGAGATAGCTTTTTGTTCATGATTGTATAGTATGCCCGTGGTATCAACTGCATCGAGTACCGTGACGGCCGCAGGGTAAATATAGCTGACTACACTTCAATGGCCGTACGCACGGCGAATCAGCGTGCATACATGGTTGGAGAGGGTGAATTTCGCAAAAGCATAGGCGAGACGCTCGTCATCATCTCGCACCATGCCTCAGCCTGCAAGCTCTGTAAGCCGTTTGAGCGCAAAGTTCTCATCGATGATGTCTATTCCGGCGGCAAGCAGGAGGACGGCGATTATATGCTGCTGTCGCAGGCTATGAAGCTTGGACTGTTCCACCCTCGCTGCCGACACGGACTCGGCACTTATTATCCCGAGCTTGAAGATATCAATCATTACAACAACGAGGAAAATGGTGTTGCCGATTACGGCAGATATGGCCGTGCGCACATAGAGAACATGGTGCAGCGGTATAAGCGCCTGACAGTGGGTAGCGTTGATCCTGAGAATGTAGCACGGTATCAGGCAAGGCTCGAGGAGTGGGAGAGAAAGAAGAAAGTACTCGACGATTTGTCAAAGCCATTCGATGTTACAGAGAACGGCAAATATGAGGTGCTGTCGTATGATACAGCCGAAGAGTATGAAAAAGCTATACGGGAGGAGTATCTGGCGCAGAGTATATCTCCTGAGGACAATGCCGTAATATGGGCAGAAGACGGAGGGTATATTCAGAATTCGGTAGGGTATTCAGCTATAAATAATCACTTGAGAGGAATTGACACTAATCCATTGGCAGAAAAATTTCAGAAAACCACAGATGTTTTGAAGAGGCTTACATCTTCTTTAAGGCTGAGAAAAAATTATATAGGTTTTCGAAAAGTCAATTGCGAATATTTGCAGAATGTATTGGGTTTAGATGTTGGGTCACTTATAAAAACCGATACACTGAAAACAAAATTAGGTGGTTTAAGAGCTGTAAAGGTGCCGAAAGACAAAGCGTCGGCACGAGTAATTGCAGACCTCATAAATAAAACCGTTGATACAAGCAAGGCTAAAATTCTCGACGCGGGATTTACAAGTATAAGCATGTGCGAAAAGGTTAATTATTTTACGCATTACCCGGTGCAATTTGAAATTCAAATGCCGGCAGGTACACATGGCTTACTTACGAACAATTGGATGGAAAGCGAGTTTATAGCGAACCCAAATACAACACTTGAAATTTTACGAGCAGAAGCGTATAATGATAAAGGAAGAGATTGTATTAGAATCTTCGCGAGAGTATTACCGAAGGAGGTATAACATGGAGACCGTAAAGCATATTTTACATAGTCTTTTTTCTGACGACGATATAAAAGTGCTGGCTTTGTGTAATATAGCAGACGATCCCCAGTGTATCCGGAACAAAAAAATAAAGCCTGACGATATGTCCTCGTACGAATTTGAATATTTTGCAAAAGGATCGCATATGACAAAAATCTGGGATCAGGCAAAGCAAAAAGAAAAACTGTTTAGAGAAAAGATACGTCAAAACCAGTTGGAGGATGCCATAGAAGGAGAGCAACTCACCGACGCAGAACGGCATGCGGCGAGAGAACTTTTTTACCCATCAAGGTGGATGTAGTATTGTTTACAACCTAATAATCACAGCGTTTTGCAGTCAAATGCAAGGCGCTGTTTTTATATA
>CAZFZW010000054.1:0-8178 GCA_964523465.1 uncultured Clostridium sp.
TCAAGATATTTTTCAACCCCATATACGGGGATTATTACACTTATCATTTATTTTTCACCGCCGCTGACAAGAGCTTTCAGTTGGATGTAATACGGTTCAAGTTGAGCACGGTCGTACTCAAAGGTTCTGCCCCTTACCGACTCATAGAAGCTGTTCAAATCGTCAGCCGTCTGCACATTTGATATATATTCAACATCTCTCAGGCACCAGTCATATACGCCCTTGACCTTGTAGCTCTTGCTGTAAAACACGGCGCAGGGAGTGCCCGTGATTGCCGCAAAAATCATACCGTGCAGTCTGTCCGTCACAACAAGCTCGGCGTGTCTGAATTTATCAAACTGAGTGTCAAGCTCTGTCTCTCTGTTTTGGAGAGGAATGTTATGATTGAGATTCATATCGGAATATACGGTTCTGTCGAAATTTTTGCTTGCAAAAGCTTTTATATTCTCTTCCGTTTCAGAGGGCATTGTCTTTTCGCAATCCCCTCTCAGGCACAAAAGTATGCCATCTCGTTTTATACCGTTTTGACACTCATTGAGAGAAAGCACAGCATCGGGGATAAGCTTTATTCTCGTTTCATCGTCCAAAAGCTGCTTTGCTTTCTCATAAGAAAACTTTTCTCTGACACACAAAGTCAAATTCTTGTGTGCATTATACACGGGGCGTGCCTTATTGAGCCACGCTCTGCCCTCATCGTCATCCGCAAAGAACACGGTGTTGGGCAAAAGAACTATTCTGTTATTCTTAAAATAATCAATCAGCTCAAGTAAAAGCTTATCCGCCAATTCCCAGATAGTTCCGATGTATCCTCCGCCGTGGAAAATGATGTCGCTGTTTCCGAAGAGCATTCGCAAGCCGATTCTCGTGACCTTGCGGTATCTGAACATTCTGTTAAGCTCCCGTTCGGTCAGCTCATACAAATAGACATCCGAAAACAGTTGCTTCTCCGCCTTGGCTATTGCGTGATCGCCCAAATTGCCGTGTTGGGGAGTTACGAGCAAAAATTTAAACTTTTTGCCGTAAGCAAGTTTTTTGGGTGCTGACAAAAACACAAGGCTCCATGTTTTTAACATCCAATGAAAATATTCTGAAATTTTATGCACAACTACTCCCATTAAAATTTCCACGCCTTCTTATTTACTGTTTCTTTTAAGCTTTCCGAAAACAAAGTTCTTGATTCTTTTGACAAGCTCTCTGAAATAGGGATTCTTGAAATACAGGAGTAAATAAACTATATTCGCAACCGCAAAGCATACAACACCTTTAACAATAAATCCCAATATTCCCGCAATGGGAACGAGATTCACAAGATACCTCAAACCGAATCCCACAAGGCAGCTGATCACCGTTGTTGCGGTAAAATCAACAAAGAATCCCTCAGGTGATCTGTCAAAATGGTCACGAAAGAGGATAACCGGCTCATACCAGATATAAGTCAAAAGCTTTGACAGTGCCGATGCAAAAAGTATACCCGACATTCCGAGCCACTTGCCCATAACTATGGACAGAACGATGTTGAGCACCGCAGTTATGACCATAATATATTTTGTCTTGAGATACATTCCCGCCGCCTCACGGTATATCCAAATAGGATAGAGCAGGCACGAAAGCAGGAAATTAAGGCAGATGGCGCACACGGTGAGATTATCCGTCAGATACCCCTCACCCAGCCAGACATTGGCAATGAAGTCGTTTATCAACGCAAAAGTACACGAGCAGAGCACTATACCGAACCATGCGGAAAGCGACTGCAAAATTTTGAACACACGAAACTGCTTCTCCTTGCCGTCCGACACCATCATATTGCCGAGACTTGCAGTAAAAGAATAAAAAGCAATGTTGGCATAGCCGTTGAGCATATTTATGGGCGTGAGATAGTTTGAATAATCTCCGACAGCAACGGTACTGACCATTCGGGAAATGAGCAGATTGTCGGTACTGTTTATCAGCACAGAGGAAAGCTTATAAAGGAATATTGAACCCATATTGCCGAATATTCCTTTTTTATCCTCCTTGGACAGTTCATCGTGCGACTGCTTGATATAAGGATAAAGCTCGTTTGCCTTGCGTGAAATTATCAGATTGTTGACAATGGTAGACGCAACGCCGATCAAAAGATAAGCGATGTAGTTCTTTGTTATGTATATCATCGCTATCTGAAGAACGGTAGTGGCGGTACTCGTGATAGCTGTATATCTCGAAATTATATAGCCCTGCTGATGTGCGTTTATAAGCGACTGCTTGTACGCAAACAGATATGAGCAAACAGTGTTGAAAACCGAAATAGCGTAGTAAAGATAAAGATGGTCTATCTCCTCATCGAGATTGACGAACCAGCCGAGTATCGGCACAAACGCCACGCCCGCCACCGCTACTGCTGCGGCGATTATTAGATACACCTTGCCGTAAAATTTGTTGAGTGCGGCTATCTTGCCTTTATCATCCTCGGCAATGGGTCTGTAATAACTGTATGCCATTGCCGTGCCAAAGCCGAGGTCGGCAAGGCACAGAATGGATATTACATTTGCAAAAAGTCCGTTAAGTCCGAGCATTCCACGCCCAAAGACATGGATAAACGCAGTCCTTGAGACAAATGCCAAAACTTTCGACAGCGTGGTATTTAAAAAGCTCGCCGCCGCTGTGCGTGTTGATTTTTCAGTGCGTGAATTTGCCAAAGCCGATTCCTCCGAGAACGTTATACCTCCCTGTAGATATAACGTCTTATTTCATCATAATATTTGTCGGCAAATGTGCCGTCGTAGCTGTATCCGTGCTTTGAAGAGACCGATTTTATATCATCGGCAATCTTTGAAATATCATCTTCAAACTTGATATAAGAAAGATGACTGAGCCACGAATAACTGCTCTTTATTTTATGGTTATAGTTACCCAGGACAACGCAGGGGGTTCCCGACACGGCAGCAAAAATCATACCGTGGAGCCTGTCCGTAACAACACATTCGTATTTCTTAAAAGTGTCCGTTTTTCGCTTAAATTCGTTAAATCTGTTCTCGTCTGTTGCCGAAATATATGCCTGCATATCCGTTGTGTTGATGCAGTCAAACTCATTCTCAAGCGTTTTGCGTATGGAATCTATATCGGAAAAAGCGAGCTTCTGCTCAAAGTCGTTTCTCAGACAGAGCAGCACACCGTTTCGCTCGCCCTGTGCGTCCGACATATCCAAAGACATAACCACATCGGGACAGAGCACCGTGCGATTGCGGAAGTTTTCGCTGAGTATTTTATATGAAGCTTCTTCTCTTGCAAAAATACAGAGGTCTTTGTTCTTGGCATATGAACAGATGCTGTGTCTGAGCATAAGCTTTCCGAGCAGGCCCTCGGAGAAGAACGCCGTCTGCGGAAAGATGAAGAAGCGGCTGTTTTTGAAATAAGTTATTGTCTCGCACCTGAACATCTCTATATGGCGATAGCCGTCACCGATATTTCCACCGCCATGAAAGGCGATAACATCGTCTTTCGTCATATATTTTTTCATACATTTGCGGTGGCGATAATACTCCGCCTCAGTAAGCGGTATAACAGTGTAATCGGGGGCTATACGCCTGAGCAGCTCAAGCTCGGCTATCAAAATAGCCTGGTCGCCGAGATTATCGTGAGTCGGTGCTGAGAGAATAAAGATTTTTTTGCTGTTGTCGTTTTTATAAAACTCCTCGATTGCCGCAAGCTCTTTGGCAGGCGTGCGACGAATCTTGATATTTCCCGCAACAAAGCGCACAAGCTTTGCCGCAAACGCATTACTGCGAGTGTAGCTGTCCACCTGTGATTTATGTTTCAAATAAAACTCGCTGTCATTCGCCACAAAACGCTTTATCTCCGTTTTATCATGGCTTACCGAAATAAACTTTCTCATTGTGAGATACTCATGGAGCAGCTGCGAGTCGTAATTGGCATATTCACCCGGCAACTTATCAAGCTGTGCCGCAGAGTTTGTTTTTTTGTAAACACCCAGAATATTTCCTATATAAGCCGCCGACTTGCAAATCTTAAGCAAAACATAGGAAATAATTATGTCATCGTTAAGGTCAAAAAGCGTTTTTTCGTTGCATAAAAGCTCTTTTTTAATCAGCTTGCCTTTGAATCCACCGTCAAAAATCGTGCGTTTTTCAAACCAGTCCTCGCCCGTGAGTGCGTCAAGCTCGAGCATTTGTTTGACGGCCTCATGCGAATCAAACACTCCGACTGTGCGGTCGTTTGATTTAATGACCGTCCTTCCCGAACCGTTAAGATAGTATCCGCACTGAACAATATCACTGCTCGAATTTTTGACGAGTTCTTCAATGCAATGGGGATAGAGATACTCACAGTCGGCAAGATACATTATATAATTCCCTCGGGCACTGTCGAGCGCAGAAAAAACATCCGCATTAAGCACGGTTATCTTTCCGCCGTCCTGCTCAAAATCACAGCAAAATCTCTCACCCTCTTTGCAAAGAATGAGAATATCAAGGTTGTCATGCGTCTGTTCAAGCACACTATTCACACATGTGTTAAGCTTTTTTGCGTCATCGCATACCGGTATAATGACGCTCACAGGCGTTTGTGTCATTTATGTTTTCCGCACCTTTCTTGTAACTGTTTATCTATTCTGTCAGCTGCTCAAATTCCCCTGCGAGCAATGCCTACAGCTTACTGTCCCCTGTTGATATAAACCCTTAAAAAGTCCATATATCTTTCAGTCAGAAAAATCGAACCGTGTTTCAATGCCTGCACGAGCAATTTTGTGTGCACAGGCAGTCTGCTCATCTCGACGGAGGAAGCTGCATTGACTATATCCTCATTAAAGACGAGTGTTCGGAGTATTTCTCTTTGTTCTTTTTTGGTGTGCGTGTTTGCTTTTTTCGCCTCGTTCCTGATGAGGAAGTTGGTCATATATATTAAATAATAGTCAAGCTGTGACGAAATGTCAAACTTTGATTTGCCGTTTTTGCTTTTAAGCTGTTCATAGGGCAGAAGGATTATGTCCTTGAGCTTTTCATCATAAGCCGTTGACATCGACTGACCCGTTATGCGGTAATGATAAGTCGGAATCTTTATGCAGGCAACCGAATCGGCATCGAGCAGGCACGGATAGATAAAAGCCGCATCCTCGCCCATTCGTATACGCTCATCCACCGAATAGAGATTTTTCTCTATCAACTCTCTTTTGACAAGTTTGCTCCAGCAATTGGGATTGACACCGAAGCGATAATACTGCCCGTTGAACAACATGGTCGGGAACAGTTCACTCTCAAGGCGGCTGCGGTCATAAAATCCATCTTCAAACGACTGTTCGCTCGGCTCAATTCTGTCGCCGAAGTCGCAGAGGAAATCGCTTATCACCATATCGGGGGAAAACTCGTCCACCGATTTTTGCATATTCAAAAATGTGTCGGGTTCAACCCAGTCGTCGCCGTCCACAAAGCCGATATAATCACCTTTCGACGCTCTGACGCCTGCCTTGCGGGCACTGAGCAGTCCGCCGTTCTCCTTATGTACAACTCGGAATCGGCTGTCACGAGCGGCATACTCATCACATATAGCAGGGCATCCGTCAGGCGAGCCGTCATCGACTAAAACAAACTCTATATCCCCCGTTGTCTGTGCCTCGAGACTGTCAAGGCACTGCCTGAGATATTGTTCCACATTGTATATAGGCACTATGACACTTATCATAAAAACACTCCTCTTAGCTGAAATGAAGCCAGATAAGACTGCTGCCGTTGCAGGCATACCACATATGAATTGCCGTGTAGGCAATAAAGAAGAAGTTTATCAATATTTCGTTCGAAGAAAGCGTAACACCCGACTTTATAATCGATTTATTCTTTCGATTATCCAGAACCTCCTGCTTTCTGTCGGAATTCGCCTGCATACCGACCATAAACACAACTGACATCATGGCAGGCACAACCCAACGGGCAAAACGCAGGAAGGCAAGGCTGTAAGTCACTGAGCCGAGCATAAACATCATCATAAGTCGGACATAACCTTTATACTGCGAAAAATCCTCATATTTTTCGTTGTTTCTGAGTGTTGTAGAACAATAAATAAGGAGCAGCAGTGCGACAATATAAACCGAAATATTGACAAAATATGCCGTATTCATGCTAAAGCCGGTCGCATTCGCCGTATCCTCTGCTTTTTCGGAAAGGAGAGTGAAGTACTCGATACCCGTAACCTCTCCGAGATACGGAGCTACCGCACCGCCTACTATCATAAAGAAGAACACGGCGATTGACATTAACTTCGTGTCCTTTTTACCGGAAATGAGAAGCGCGAGACGGATAAGCAGCAAAAGTATGCCGCTTGAGTGCATAAGGCACATGGCAATATAGCCTATCCAGCAGGCGGCCTTATTCTTTTTCTCAACAAGCTCCATATACGCAAAGAAACAGAAAAGAGTAAATGACAGTCCGTTTCTTATTCCGCTGCATATGTCATAAAACCAGTATGTCGAGAGAATGAAAAACGAGGCCAAAAACAAATACCACTTGCCGACCTTGTAACGCTCCGCCGCTTTCCAAAGCACGCTGAACATACTGCCGTAAGCGAGGAATATCGTAATCGCCGGTAACATTCCGTTCGACGGAAATTTGCTGATGAGGAAGAAATAAAGTCCGCACACCGGCAGCGAATTCCAGTGGTCATAACCGTCTTTGACTCTCTCGAAAAAGCGTCCCCAACCTTCGGGGCGCAGAGTATCGAGTTTTACGAAATATTTTGCGAGATCGTCCGTTCTGTAAGGCACGGCAAAAAAAGCCATAACCGACAAAGCAAGAACGAGAGTCAAAAAGAGCCATTTAATATGTTTTCTCGGAACCAACGGGTAAATCAGACAAAATGCCGCAACAATGGTAAGATACACCCACATAATGACCCTCCTTAACTTTCGTATATTTTTTCAAGCTGTTTTGATGCACTTTCGGCAGAATATCTTTCACGCAGTTTTTCAAGATCCATTGACTGCCTGTCGACCTTTGAAAGTTCGATTATTTTGTCTGCCCACACATCCTCCGACTCTTCAAGAGAGAGATAAGTAAACGGTTCAGTTACTTTTATCTGCGGAGGTATATTATCGGAAGCAAGGCACGCAAGCGATGCCGCCTGTGCCTCAACCGGTGCAATCGGCAGAGCCTCAAACCTTGACGGGAACACAAAGACATCCATGGCACAGAGCAAATCGGAAATGTCATCCCTGACTCCGAGCATCATCATTTTGTCCTCAACATTCAACTCCCGTGCCAGACGGCGAACCTCGCCGTCATCACGCTCTTCACCCACAAGCAAAAGCAAACTGTCCGGCTGCCGCTCGACTAACTTTGCAAAAACTCTGACGAGGAAAGCCTGATTTTTTATCCAGTAAACCGAGCCTGTGTGACCAACAACAAATGTCTGCGACAATATGCCGAGTTTTTCTCTCTGCTGTGCTTTTCGTTCGGGCGTAAATCTGTATTTTTCAAGCTCGACAAAGTTTTCGAGCACTTCTCCCCTTTTGCTAAAGAGGTTCTTTCCGCACATATACTCACCGGCTTTTTTACTGCATCCGACAAGATTCGTGGCATATCTGCTCAGCCAGCGGCGCATAACAAACTGATAAGCACCCGCAACTGTCTTTCTGACAAGGCTTTGCTGACAGTTTGCCTGAGTAGCATGGCTGTGAGCTATACGCTTGCTAACCCCCGCTTTATATGCCGCACGCATAACAAGACCGTTATAAAACAGCAAATGTGAATGCACTATGTCATACTTGCCCTCGCTGAGAAAATCCTTAAAGAAACGGTAATCCGCAAGGTATCCGCTGACATTCGCAGGTTTCACAACTATTTGAGCACCGTTTTTGAGCATATCCTCATACAAAGCTCTGTCAGGGTCATCTGCCTGTCTCAAAAAGAGGAAAGTGCAGTCATATCTGTCCCTGTCAAGCAAGCTTTGAAAACCCGATGCGGCTATTTCTATTCCGCCTCGACGCAGGCTGTCAAGGACAATAAGGTTTTTTTTTCTTTTTTTCGAGTTCATCACTTTTTCCATATTATCTTCTGCAAAAACAGTTTAAGTTTAATTATATTGTCGGTACCGATAATGGCTCTGATTCTGCCGCCTATGTATCGCTTTATCTTCCAGGGAATCGTTCTGTTCAAATTAGCTTCATCGCTCCACGACCCTGCGGAATGATGAATG
>CAZFZW010000055.1:0-8023 GCA_964523465.1 uncultured Clostridium sp.
GCGATACAACCGAATTGGAAACCGTGCGTGCAACGGTTTTGCGAATAACCGACACGCAAAAACTCGTCAATGACGAGGGGCACGAGAATATGGAATACATCTTCTTCGAGGCCAAGGCCACTTCGGGTGAGGTTCGCGGCAAGACTCTCTATGCGGTGCAGGAAAAAGACCTGCTCTACGGACTCACTCAGCCGGATGTGGAAGTCGGAGACAAGGTGGTTTTGGCATTTGAGCCCTATGAGGACGGAAAGGCGGACTACTATCTGTCTGACTTCTCACGAATCACTCCACTTGTCCTGCTCTGCGGTGTCTTCTTCCTGCTGATACTGCTCTTCGGCAAGAAAAAAGGTCTCGATACAATAATTTCGCTCGTGTTCACCTGCCTTGCGGTGTTCTTGAATCTCATTCCTGCCGTATTAAACGGACACAACATATACTTCTGGTCAATCATAACCTGTGTGTTCATCACCGTGATGACCCTTGTGCTCATTGAGGGCATCAACATCAAGTGCTTTGCCGCCGGTGTCGGTTGCGTCAGCGGCGTTCTGGTCTCGGGTCTGCTCGAGCTGTTGCTGCGTGACGACATCAAAATGACGGGCGTGCTCGACTCCGACTGGATGTACATATACAATCTGAATCCCGATGACCCAATCGACCTCAAAGCCGTTATATTCGCAATGATAATCGTCGGTGCGGTCGGTGCGGTAATGGATGTCGCAATGTCAATTGCCTCATCGCTGTGCGAGATAAACGAGAAGTCGCCCCACCTCTCCGCCCGTGAGCTGCTGCGTTCGGGTCTCAATATCGGGCAGGACATAATGGGCACTATGGCAAACACCCTTGTGCTCGCATATATCGGCTCGGCAATGTGCTGCATACTGCTCATGGTCACTTACAGCTCCAATGTCAGCCAGATACTCAACAGAGAGCAGGTTGCAGTTGAAATTCTTCAGGCAGTTGCAGGTTCAATCGGTATTCTCGCCGCCCTGCCGCTGACTGCAATAACAAGCGTCGTCTGCTTAAAGCATCCTAAGATTTTCAAAAGAAACGCAAAAAAGTGAGGCTTACAGCTATGAAAAGATTATTCGCCTTTGCTTTAGTTCTGATTTTAGCACTGTCATTTACCGCCTGTGGAGCGGATGATGACAAAAGTGAAATAATTCATTCCATAAAAGTCGAAAACGCACTGTGCGAACACCTTAATATTTCGTCTTACCCCAACCCAATAGAAGACATAACACAGGACATCAGTTGTTCAAAAACTGTAAGCGGTATAAATTGCACCGTCACCAAAAGCATTGCTTTCGGATATGACATTATTGCCGTTGTTGAAATTACGCCTAAAAAGCGTCAGCTCGAGGTTGATTATCCAAACGGTTTGACTGTGAGCGAAATGGAAGTCCTTTCAAACGGCGAACCCGTCTCTTTGGATTTGACTGTTGTATCCGACCTGATATTTTTTGAAGAGGAAAACATTAGTACCGTTTTTATCCATGTCTCCTCCGACTCACCCGACTTTTCTATCGGGGACACAATAACTTTAAATATCAAAGGCATTTCGCCAATCGGCAGCGATGAGAACTTGGAGATAAAAAAACCGTTTGACCTTTCATGGACTCTCACTGATGTCGATAGCCCCCGCGTGATGAACCTTAAAAGCGATAAAATCTGCGGCAGTGTAGCAATAACGGCAATGTCAATACATCTTGAGCTGACCGAATCACCCTACGGCAGTGCCGAAGAACTTTTTGGGGAAGTCGTAATAAACCCGTTCGATATCGACCAGTGCTCCTTTTTTGTATCGGAAAATTTGAGCAATCCGGATTTCAAATTTATTGTCAGTGATTCCAACGGCGTTCAGCGTTGTTCTGCTGTTTTCCCACAATGTTACTACGAAATGACTGACAAAAAAAGACTTTTTTGCATCGGCCAAACCGACTTTTTAGTATAAAAATGCGGAGGATACCACACTCGGTATCCTCCGTTAACTTTATTTTTTACACTTCGGGAATCTCAAGCTCTATCTCGTGGCCTATCTGAGCCGAACGGTAAATACCGTCGAGTATGGCCTGGTTGTAGATAGCCTCGCTTGTCGGCACGGGTGCCTCTTCGCCGTTCTTCACAGCATCAAGGAAGCTTCTCACCTTCCAGTAGAAAACGCCCTCTTCCGGCTCGGGAATGAGCGGAATGACGGTCTCAACCTGAGCCTCGCCTATGTTTCTGTATATCTTCAGCGGCGCATCAATGCTGCCCCAGTGACCTGATGAGGGTATCTTCAGTCCGGCCTTTGTGCCGAGAACAACGGTGTCGCCCATTGTATCAACATTCATCGCCCAGGCAGTCTTAAAGTCAATCGTTAGGCCACCCTCAAGGCGTACAAAGCCTGCGGCAAAATCGTCAACACCGAAAACATCTCTGTATTTATAGTCATCAGCCTTGCCGAAATAATCGGAGAGGAAACCTGTGACGGTCAGCGGCTTGGGATAGCCCATACCGTTGAGCACCATATCAAGTGCGTAGCAACCGATGTCACCGAGTGCGCCGATACCACCGGTTTCTTTCTCAATGAATGTCGTGCCGAACGGAGTCGGAATACCTCTTCTTCTGCCGCCGCCTATCTGAATATGATAGACCTTGCCGAGCTCGCCCGACTCAATGATATGCTTTATCATCTGCATATTGGGATTATAACGGGGCTGGAAGCCGACAGAGACTATCTTGCCGCTTCTCTTCTCCGCCTTTCTAATCTCGACTGCCTCTTCGAGAGTCACGCACATCGGCTTCTCGAGCAGGACATTAACACCGTGGTCAAGTGCATAAATAGTACACTCGGCGTGTGTCATATTGTAAGTACATACGCTGACTGCATCAAGCTCTTCATTGTCGATAAGCTCCTTGTGTGAGCGATAAACTCTGACACCCTCGGGAGCTTCCCACTTCTTGAGGAAAGCTTCCGCCTTGCCCTCAACAAGGTCTGCCACACCCACAAGCTCGACATCGGGCATTTTCAGATATTCACTGATATGGCTCTCTGCTATCCAGCCAGTACCGATTATACCGACCTTGAGCTTTTTGCTCGTATCGATGCTGTAATTATCCTGATCCTTTGAAAAAAGATTCAGATCATTTGCTTTTTTCTCTGACATTTTATTACCTCGCTTTTTATATGCTTTCAGCCTCTGAAAATATGAGGCTTCTCTCCTCATCGGTAAGCAGTCTCGCTTCGCCCTGCTTTAAATCACCGTCAAGCTTCAATGCGCCTATCGCCGTGCGTTCAAGGGCGACAACACTGTTTTGCTGTGATGCAAACATTCGCTTAACCTGGTGATACTTACCCTCTCTTATCTGAACCGCCACTTTCGTCGGCTCGCCGTCAAGCTTTTTAAGCCTTGCCGGCAAACATTCCGTGCCATCTCCGAGCACCGCACCCGAGCGTAAAACATCAAGCTCATCCTCGGTTATATCACTCTCCAGAGTGGCAATATAGGTCTTGTAGACATGGTGGGACGGAGAAATAAGCCTGTGTGCAAAATCTCCGTCGTCGGTGATTATCAAAAGTCCCGTAGTGTCCTTGTCGAGCCGTCCTGCCGGGAAAAGGCCCTTGCGTCTAAGGCTCGGCGGCAGGAGATCGATAACAGTCGGGCAGGCAGGGTCTTTTGCGGCGCTCAAAACGCCCGACGGCTTGTTGAGCATTATATAGAGAAAGCGGCGCATGGTGACGACCTTTCCGCTGATTTTCAGCTCGTCCGTGTTAAGGTCAAGCTGTTCATCGGCGGCAAAAACCTTTTTCCCGTTTATTTCAACCGCTCCGCTTCTGATAAGCTGTCTTGCGCTGCTTCGTGAAAGATTCATCTGCTTTGCAACGGTCTTGTCAAGTCTCTCCAACTCTCACCCTCCGTTTCATATTAAAATTTTACCATATTTATACACAATCCACAACACATAATTAAGACTTTGTAAAAAATTAAAAGGCTTTCTTGCAACATACATTTATCAAAACAGGCGCATACTAATTAAAAGTTTATTAACGACAGGGCACTTTCGCATATATCTTTGCATTATTTTACAAAAATCCCTTTTCTTTTTGTAAGTTATGTGATATAATTTTGTGTCGTAAAGTGTAACTTGTTATCAACTCATTTTCTTGATATAAAATATATAGGAGTGAACATTTTGGAAAAGTTCGTGCTCAACGGCGGTACGCCCCTTCACGGAGAGGTCAGCATAAGCGGCGCAAAAAATGCGGTCGTAGCTATTCTGCCCGCAACTATTTTCGCCCAGGATGTCTGTGTTATCGAAAATATTCCCAACATCAGCGATGTTTATTATATGACAAAAATTCTCGAGCAGTTAGGTGCGAAGATAAAGCGCATCAACAAAAGTACTCTCGAGATTGACACAAGCGGTGTCAACTCCTATGTCGTTTCTCACGATATGACAAAGCACCTTCGTGCATCATATTATTTCATCGGCGCTCTGCTCGGCAGATTCCACCGTGCAAAGGTAGCAATGCCCGGCGGCTGCAACTTCGGCGTTCGCCCGATAGACCGCCATATCAAGGGTTTTGAGCTTCTCGGTGCCACCGTCACCATCGGCGAAAGTGCTATTATCGATGCCGCTGCTGAGAGACTCGAGGGCAGTCCCGTCTACTTTGACGAGGCTTCCGTCGGCGCAACAGTCAATGTTATCCTTGCCGCTGTCAAGGCAAAGGGCATGACCGTTATCGAAAATGCCGCAAAAGAGCCGCACATTGTTGACCTTGCGAACTTCCTCAACTCAATGGGTGCGGATATAAGAGGTGCAGGTACCGACACGATTAAAATCCGTGGCGTTGAGCATATGCACGGCTGCAATTATTCGATAATCCCCGACCAGATTGAGGCCGGCACATACATGGTTGCCGCCGCCGCAACTGACGGAAATGTGCTTATCAAAAATGTTATCCCCAAACACCTTGAATCTATCTCCGCAAAGCTCATTGAGTGCGGCGTAGATGTTATAGAAAATGACGACAGCGTTCGAGTTTGCTCCAACGGCAGACCCGGCAAATGCACAATAAAGGCAATGCCTTATCCCGGATTCCCGACCGATATGCAGCCGCAGATGACCGTGCTTTTGAGCATTGCAGACGGCACAAGCTTTGTCTCCGAGGGCGTGTGGGATAACCGTTTCCGCTATGTAGAGCAGCTCACCCGTATGGGTGCTTCGATAAAGGTTGAGGGCAAGATGGCTGTCATTGAGGGCGTTGAACAGCTTAAAGGGGCACCTGTCAGAGCAGACGACCTGCGTGCAGGTGCGGCAATGATAATCGCCGGTCTTGTTGCCAAGGGAACTACCGAAATCGAAGAAATCACGCATATCGACCGTGGATATGAAAATATAGTTGAAAAGCTCAGGGGCCTCGGTGCAGATATTCGCCGTGTTGAGATGCCCGAGCCTGACGGAATTTCCAAAGCCGTCTGACAAATAACAAAACTTTTATCCTGCCTCGGTTTTTACCGTCGCAGGATTTTTTAAGGAGCTAACATGGCAAGATTCTGTCCCCTTTATTCATCGAGCAGCGGCAACTGCATATACATAGGCACTTCCGAGGGCGGCATACTCATCGATGCTGGAGTCAGTGCCAAACGCATAACTACTGCACTCGATTCAATCGGCGTATCGCCCGAGAGCATCAGTGCAATTTTCATAACCCACGAGCACTCAGACCATATAAACGGGCTGAGAGTCTTTGCCGGAAAGCATAACATCGATGTCTACGCCTCCCGTGGCACGCTTTCTGCACTCGACCGCCTGCAAATTCTAAACGGCCAATTTGCATCTCACGAAATTGACGAGCAGGGCGCACAGGCCGCCGGAATATATGTAAAACCGTTTTCCACTCCGCATGATGCCGCAGAAAGTTTCGGCTACACCGTCATGACACCCGACAGCAAGCGTATATCAATCGCCACCGACCTCGGTCATATAACAGACACCGTGATGAACGCAATTTACGGCAGCGAGCTTGTTATGCTTGAATCCAATCACGAGATAGAGCTGCTCAGGCGTGGGCCGTATCCGTATCCGCTCAAACAGCGAATCCTTTCCGACTGCGGACATCTCTCTAATGACACTTGTGCCGATACCGCTATTAAGCTGCTTGATTCGGGCACAATGCGTTTTGTGCTCGGACACTTGAGCAAGCAAAACAACACACCCGAGCTTGCATACGAGACAACACATTCGGCAATGACTATCCACGGCGCAAAGCTCGGCACGGATTATCTGCTCGATGTTGCAGGCGACGGCGGAAAAATCATAACCTTTTAACGGAGGGATAATATGTATAACGTTGACCTCATCTGCGTCGGCAAGCTCAAGGAGGATTATCTGAGAGATGCCTGTTCCGAATATTCAAAGCGGCTCGGTGCTTTCTGTAAATTAAAGATAACCGAGCTTACCCCGTCGAGGCTCCCAAACGAGCCGTCTGCGGCACAGATATCGGCAGCTCTCAGCGATGAGGGCAAGCGTATAATGCAGCTCATTCATCCGTCGTCCCGAGTGTATGCCATGTGCATTGAGGGCAAGCAGTTAGGCTCAGAGGAATTGAGCCGTGAAATAGAAAACGCCGCCGTGAACGGCAGCGGAAACCTGGTTTTTATTATCGGCGGCTCACACGGACTTTCAGACGAAGTGAAACGCCGTGCCGACTTCAAGCTGTCAATGTCAAAAATGACATTTCCGCATCAGTTGGCAAGGGTTATGCTCCTCGAACAGATTTATCGGGCATTCATGATTTCAAACGGAAACAAATATCACAAATAAAAAATCTGCCGCAGAGTTTACACTTTGCGGCAGATATATTTTTACTTGAGTTTGTGTACAAACAGACCGCTCAAAAGCTTGGGTTCAAACCAGGTGGACTTGGGCGGCATTATTTTATCCGCATCAGCTATGTCCATAAGGTCATCGGTCGTGGTCGGGTACATTGAAAACGCAAGGCGCATATCGCCATTTGCTCTGCGTTCAAGCTCCTTTAAGCCTCTGATTCCACCGACAAAGTCTATGCGCTTGTCTGTCCTCGGGTCGTCAATGCCGAGGATAGGCGAAATGAGGTTGTTTTGCAGAATCGACACATCGAGTGCCGCAACAGGGTCAGCAGAATCAAATGTGCCCTCTCTTGCGGTGAGCTTATACCACTTTTGGTCGAGATACATGCCGAAAGTGTGCTTATCCTGCGGTTTAAACGGAGATTCGGGAGCATCGCAAAGCTCGAACTTCTCGCTTATCGCCTTGATGAACTCATCCTCGCTCAGCCCGTTCAAATCCTTTATCACTCGGTTATAATCCATTATCGCAAGCTCGCTCTTTGCAAAAAGAACTGCAAGGAAGAAGTTAAACTCCTCACCGCCGTCAAAATTCGGATTCTGCTCACGGCGTTTTTTGCCCACCTTAACAGCGGAGGCCGCACGGTGGTGTCCGTCTGCGATATACAGTGAATCTATGGGTGCGAAGAGTTCCGTTATCCTTTTGACAGTCTCGGGACAGTCAACCACCCAAACGGTCTGTGCCACACCGTCGGAGACAAAATCGTAAACAGGGGCGTGTTCTGCCTGCCACTTGCTCACAATCGCACTGACGTCAGCGTTGTCTCTGTAAGTAAGGAAGATAGGTCCTGTGTTGGCATCGCAATAGTCAACATGATTTATTCTGTCCTGTTCCTTGTCGGCACGGGTCAGCTCATGCTTTTTGATGACATTGTTCATATAGTCGTCTATCGAAACACAACCGACAAGTCCCGTCTGACTTCTGCCGTCCATTATCTGGCGATAGATGTAGAGATTCTCGCTCTTATCCTGCTCGCATATTCCGTCGCTTTCGAGCTTTTTGAGATTCTCTGCCGCCTTGTTGTAGACGGTCTCGGAATAAAGTTCGGTGTCTTTTGGCAAATCAACCTCTGCCTTGTCAACATGGAGAAACGAATAGGGATTGCCCTTGACCATCTCACGGGCCTCATCGCTGTTCATGACATCATAGGGAA
>CAZFZW010000056.1:0-4806 GCA_964523465.1 uncultured Clostridium sp.
GAGGTTCTCAAGGTTGGCGATGTTATCGATGTTTACATAAAGGCTCTCGACGCTGAGAAGAAAAAGATCTCTCTCGGCTACAGAAAGGACGAGGACAATCCGTGGGAGATCCTCCGCAAGAACTATCCCGAGGGAACTGTTATCGATGCTGAGGTTGTAAGCCTCACCGATTTCGGTGCTTTCGCAAGAGTTATCCCCGGCATTGACGGCCTTATCCACATCTCGCAGATAGCTGACCGCCGCATTGAGAAGCCCGCTGAGGTTCTCAAGGTCGGTGACAAGGTTCAGGCTAAGATAATCGGCATCGACTTCGACAAGAAGCGTGTCAGCCTCTCAATCAGAGCTCTTCTTGAGCCTGCAACAGAGGAAGCCGAAGAGGCTGCTGACGAGGAGTAATTCTCACAAAACACATCCGGTTTTCGTCGTTCGGCGGAGACCGGATTTTTTTGCACTTTGATGTGTTAAATTGCACAAAAGCTTGACCGGACAGTAATATCTTTTCTATCGACATAAAGTGCAAAAAATATTGTGCCGACTTCAAAATAGTGGTATAATAACTTTTAATATAATTGACTTTCGAGGTGAGCAGGATGAATCGCATAACCCTTATCTGCGGACACTACGGCTGCGGAAAAACAAATTTTGCCCTCAATATGGCGGTGAACGCCGCAAAAAACGGCGAGAAGATAACTCTCGTTGACCTCGATATAGTCAATCCCTATTTTCGCACGGCTGACTACCGTGACGAACTCGAAAAGCTCGGCGTGAATGTGATAGCACAGAATCTTGAGGGCACAACGCTCGATGCTCCGGCACTCACGGCGCAGATGTTCTCGATATTTGAAGAGAGCATGGGCAGGGTCATAGTCGATGTCGGCGGCGATGATGCAGGAGCTACAGCTCTCGGCAGATTCTCAAAGCAGCTCGAAACCTCGGGTTACGATATGCTCTGTGTGGTGAACAAATTCCGTAAGTTTATTTCGTCTCCCGAAGAGGCGGCACAGCTCCTCGGTGAAATTGAGGCGGCTTGCAGACTCAAGGCGACAGGTATAGTCAACAACTCGCACCTCGGTGCACAGACAACGGCGCAGGATATAATCTCAAGCGTTGACTATGCAAAAAATACGGCAGAGCTTCTCGACTTGCCGCTTGTTTACACCACTGCGCCAAAGGCTGTGGCACAGCAGCTTGAGGGCGAGGTTGAAAACCTATATCCCGTGGATGTGCTCGTCAGGCTTCCGTGGTAATTTTAACCGATACCGCTTTTGCGGTGGATATACAGTTCGGTATTTCTTAATTAGGAGGAACAGATATGGCAAAAGTCACTATCAATGAAAACACCTGCAAGGGCTGTGAGCTTTGCACCACAGCGTGCCCCAAGCATATTATCAGCCTTGCGAAGGATAAGCTAAATCTAAAAGGCTATCATCCGGCGTGTGTAACTTCTCCCGATGATTGCATCGGTTGTGCAGCGTGCGCTATTATGTGCCCGGATTGTGCAATAACTGTTGAAAGATAAGAAAGAAGAGGTGTTGAAAGTGTCAGAAAGAGTTCTTATGAAAGGTAACGAGGCTCTGGCAGAGGCCGCCATCCGTGCAGGCTGCCGCCACTTCTTCGGTTATCCCATCACTCCCCAGACGGAGCTTGCGGCATATATGTCAAAGGTAATGCCCAAGATAGGCGGTACATATCTCCAGGCAGAGAGCGAGATTGCCGCAGTTAATATGGTGCTCGGTGCAGCATCGACAGGCGTTCGTGCAATGACCTCGTCATCCTCCCCCGGAATCAGCCTTAAAACCGAGGGTATTTCATATATGGCAGGCTCGGATCTTCCGGCAGTCATAATCAATGTTCAGAGAGGCGGCCCCGGTCTGGGCGGAATTCAGCCCTCACAGTCCGACTATTGGCAGGCAACCAGAGCACCCGGTCACGGCGACCTGCATATTCTCGTCTTTGCTCCCAGCTCCGTGCAGGAGATGGTCGATCTTGTCGGCAGAGCGTTCGACAAGGCTGACGAGTACCGTATGCCCGCAATGATTCTTGCCGACGGTATGCTCGGTCAGATGATGGAGCCTGTTGAGATAGGCGAGGGCAGCGGCGGCGCAACGGTTGAAAAGCCGTGGGCAGCCTGCGGTCATGAGGGCGGCAGAAAGCACAATATCGTAAACTCCCTCTATCTTCAGGCGGCAGACCTTGAGCGTCTTGTCAGAGAGCGTTTCGAGAGATACGCTGTTATCGAGGAGAAAGAGCCGATGAGCGAGAGCTATATGACCGATGATGCAGAGTACATCGTAGTTGCATACGGCGCATCCGCCCGTGTCGCAAAGGCGGCAGTTCGTGAGGCGAGAGAGCAGGGCATAAAGGTGGGCCTTATCCGCCCGATAACCCTTTGGCCGTTCCCGAAGCAGGCTATCCGCTCGGCAGCAGAGCACGCCAAGGCATTCCTCTGCGTTGAGATGAGCATGGGTCAGATGATAGACGACGTTAAGCTTGCTATCGATTGCAGCAGACCCGTTGAGTTCTTCGGCCGCACAGGCGGTATCATCCCCACCCCGGCAGAAGTGCTTGAGAATATCAAAAAACTTGCAGGAGGCGAAAAATAATGGCAGTAGTATTCCAGAGACCCAAGGCACTCCTTGATGTGCCCACCCATTATTGCCCCGGCTGTACTCACGGCATAATCCATCGCCTTGTCGCAGAGTGCATAGATGAGCTCGGTATAGAGGGCAAGACCGTCGGTATTGCACCCGTCGGCTGTGCTGTTATGGCATATAATTATTTCGGTTGTGATATGATAGAGGCACCTCACGGCCGTGCTCCGGCTGTTGCAACAGGCGTTAAGCGTGCAAAGCCCGAGAACATCGTGTTCACTTATCAGGGCGACGGCGACCTCGCCGCTATCGGTACTGCCGAGACTGTCCACTCCGCAACAAGAGGCGAGAATATCACCGTCATCTTCGTCAACAACGCCATTTACGGTATGACAGGCGGTCAGATGGCTCCCACCTCGCTCCCGGGTCAGGTCACTCAGACTACACCTTATGGCAGAGACACAAAGATTGCAGGTTATCCTGTCAGGGTTTGCGAGATGCTTTCGACCCTTGACGGCACTGCATATGCGGAGCGTGTTTCCGTTGACTGCGTTAAGAACATAAATAAGGCTAAGAAAGCCATAAAGAAAGCTTTCGAGACTCAGATAGCAGGCAAGGGCTTCTCAATAGTTGAGGTTGTTTCGGCTTGTCCGACTAACTGGGGACTTTCGCCCGTCGATGCACTCGATTGGCTCAGAGACAATATGCTTCCTTATTATCCACTCGGAGTTTATAAGGACAAGACAGCAGAGGAGGAAGCAAAATGAAGGATATGAACGCTATTCTCGCCGGTTTCGGCGGACAGGGAATCCTCTTTATGGGCAAGGTTATTGCCTATGCAGGTCTGACCGACGGCAAGGAAGTCTCGTGGCTTCCGTCCTACGGCCCTGAGATGAGAGGCGGCACGGCAAACTGCAGCGTCTGCATCTCCGCAGACCCCATCTGCTCACCCCTCGTTATCACTCCGAATGTCTTCGTTGCCATGAACGGCCCGTCTTATGACAAGTTCATCGACAGCGTTCAGCCCGGCGGCGTGGTTATCATCGACAGCGCACTTGTCGAGCGTGAGATAAAGAGAGACGATGTTACCGTCTGCTGCGTCCCCGCAACTCAGATGGCAGAGGAGCACGGACTCAAGGGACTTGCAAACATTATTCTTATCGGTAAGCTCATGGAGCAGACAGGTTTCTGCACTCTTGAAACTATGTCAAAGGCGATAAGCAAGGTCGTCCCCGCAAAGAAACAGCACCTCGTCCCGAAGAATATCGAAGCTATCGAGCTTGGTATGAACTATAAGGGCTGAGACAACAGAAAAAATGAAGAATCCCGTCAGGCGTGAGCTTGACGGGATTTTTGCGGTTTATTAAGATTTAATCGGTCACATAGATAACAGCGGTTTGATACAGCTTGTCAGACGATTTTCGGCCTGTTTTAAAAATTCGAGCTTTTCTGCTTCCAACTTTTTGAATTTTTGCTGATACATTTGTTGGAATGCATTATATTCGGACCTCTTTTCTGAAATTTGGCGGTCAATATGTTTTAAGCCTATGGAAAGAAAGCTCGATTCTGTCTTATGTCTTTTTTGGTTCAAAGCGTAAAACTCTTTATCAAACTTTTTTCCTTCTGAAAAACGCTTGTCATCAAGTCGTTTGGACTTTTCATCAAACTCTCGATTTATGACGGCGACATTACTTTTATAAGTCTCAACTTCGGTCGAGAACAGTTTATATGTTGAATCGATTTTTACTCGGAGTGCCATGTCATCCGGTGCCAAAACGAGAGCGTTCTTGAGGGAACTGAGTGCCTCGTGGTGGGAATAGTCTGATTTTGTATCGCAGTATATCGCCATTTGACATTTGCCGTTGCCGTACCAGCTACGATAATCTTCGGGATAGTTATCAATAAGCTTTTTGAATATAGGCTGTGCGGAGTTAAGACTTCCTGCTTCAAGCAGAGACTCTCCGGCCTTGAGTAGACTCTCAATGGACTGACCGTTTGACAGTACAACTGTGTCTGCGTGCAGATGCTCGATATTGTTTGTGTAGTTGTTGACCGCTTTCTCCGATATGAACGGTGTGCCGCAATATGTGCAAATCACAGCATCTTTGCTTGAATCGATTTCCAGTACTCCTCCGCAATTAGTGCATTTAGCCATTACAAGTGGCATAAAACCCCTCCGTTGAAAATTTCTGAAGCTGCACTTGAAACGCAACCC
>CAZFZW010000056.1:4906-8014 GCA_964523465.1 uncultured Clostridium sp.
TCTTTTTTCTCTCAAATCCGTTTACTTAATCGCCGTTTTGTGTTATCTTTATAATACTGCGAAAAATATAAAATCCGAAAGGAACTGCGATATGTTTAAAAAGAATGACGACTACATAAAGCGTGCGGCGGCAGTAGTGCCGAGTGCCCGTCAGCTCAAGTGGCATGAGCTTGAATTTTATGCTTTTATCCACTTCGGTATGAACACTTTCACTGACAGGGAGTGGGGCAACGGCAACGATGACCCTGTGCTTTTCAATCCCGAAAAGCTCAATGCCAGACAGTGGGCGGCGGCTATCCGTGCGGCAGGAATGAAGGCGATAATCCTCACCTGTAAGCACCATGACGGTTTTTGCCTGTGGCCGAGCGAATATACCGATTACAGCGTAAAGAGCAGCAAGTGGAGAGACGGTCAGGGCGATGTTGTGCGTGAATGTGCCGAGGCGTGCAAAGAGTTCGGCTTAAAGTTCGGCATTTATCTCTCTCCGTGGGACAGACACGATCCCCGTTACGGCGAAGGTGATGCTTATAATGAATACTTCAAAAATCAGCTCAGAGAGCTTTTGACAAATTACGGCGATATTTTCTGTGTGTGGTTTGACGGTGCCTGCGGCGAGGGCAAAAACGGCAGAAAGCAGGAGTATGACTGGCAGGGATATTACGACCTTATCCGTGAATGTCAGCCCGAGGCGGTAATCTCCGTTACAGGCCCCGATGTCCGCTGGTGCGGAAATGAGGCAGGCGTGTGCAGAAAGAGCGAGTGGAATGTCGTGCCTTATTATTACAGCAATCAGGAGCGAATTGCCGCCGCATCTCAGCAGAATGAGCAGAAGCCGCCGAAGAATGTCAGCGAAATGAAGCTTGACCTCGGCAGCCGCAAGGCGATAAAGAATGTATCAAAGCTTATCTGGTATCCTGCCGAAGTGGATGTCTCGATAAGACCCGGCTGGTTCTATCATCTTGAGGAGAACTATGATGTAAAGCCGCTTTCAAAGCTTATGGAGATATACTATAACTCCGTTGGTGCGAATGCGAGTATGCTGCTCAACATTCCGCCCAACAAGGAGGGACTTATTGCACAGAGGGATCTCGAGACCCTGCTCGCAATGGGTGCACAGTTGCAAATCGACTTCAACGAAAATCTTGCCGACGACTCTGTTATGACGGATTCCTGCCGCCTTGACGATGAGCATTGCGGTCAGATGGCACTCAGCGACAATGCCGATGAATATTGGCACTCCGGCTTTGACCCCGACAAGGCAACGCTGACTCTCGACCTCGGTGATGATTACGATATTGATAAGATTGTCCTCTCCGAGCACATTGCCACCGGTCAGCAGATAGAGAAATTCTCTCTCTATGCTCAGATAAACGGCAAGTGGAAGAAGATATTCAAGGGGACGGTTATCGGCTCGAAGCGTATCTGCCGCTTCCCCGAAATGCGTATGCAGTATATCAAGCTCGTTGTCGAGCAGACACGCTGCTTTGCCACAATTTCAAGATTCGAAGCATATTAAAAAACTGCGGTACACTCAAAACGGGTGTACCGCAGTTTTACTTTTTTGTTTTAAATTGCAAGGAAAGCTTTCGCAAGAGCGAAGTAGATGAGCAGTGTCACCATATCGACGATTGTCGTTATCATCGGCCCTGCCATAAGCGCCGGGTCGAGCTTAATAAGCTTTGCGACTATAGGCAGACTGCATCCGATTATCTTTGCGACAATAACGGCACAGACCATAGCGGCAGACACAACGAGATAGACGGGCATACCGCCCGAGGAGAAGAGTAACATTCTGCCGATGTTCACAACGGCGAGCGTCAGTCCGCATATAAGCGCAACCCTTATCTCTTTGAAAACTATTTTCAAGTAGTCTTTGGGTTGAATTTCACCCAGAGCAAGACCGCGGATTATCAGCGTTGAGACCTGATTGCCTGCGTTTCCGCCCGTGTCCATGAGCATGGGGATGCAGGCGGTAAGTCCTGCGACGGCGGAGAGCATCTCTTCATAACTTTCGATTATCTTGCCTGTGAAGGTGGCAGACACCATAAGCACGAGCAGCCAGAGAATTCTGTTCTTGGCGAGGTTGAATACACCTGTTTTGAGATAGTTGTCATCCGAGGGATGAAGCATTGCCATCTTCTCAAAGTCCTCGGTGTTCTCATCTTCAATGACATCAACGATATCGTCAATCGTGATAATGCCGACAAGTCTCTGCTCGTTGTCAACAACGGGAACGGAGAGCAGGTCGTATTTCTTTGCAATCTCCGCAACCTGTTCCTGATCCTCAAGAGTGTTGACGCTGATAAGCTGTGAGTCGGTGTCCATGACATCTCTTATCAGCTCGTCATCCTTTGCCATGAGCAGTGTGTGCAGGGCGACAGTGCCGATAAGGTGTCTCTTGTCGTCAATGCAAAGGCAGGAGTAAACGGTTTCCATATCAAAGGCGGTCGAGCGGATGTGGGCGATAGCCTGACCGACGGTGAAGAAATCGTGAAGCTCGACCATTTCGATGGTCATCATCGAACCGGCACTGTTTTCGGGATATTTTAGGAATCTGTTGATTATCTTTCTCGTTTCGCTGTCTGCCTGTGCGAGCACACGGCGAACGACATTTGCCGGAACTTCCTCAAGAAAGTCAACCGTATCGTCAAGGAACATTTCGTCGAGCAGGTAGCTCAACTCCGAGTCTGTTATCAGATTCAGAAGCTGTGCTTGAGAATCAGGCTCAAGATAAGAAAAAACATCGGCAGATATATCCTTTGGCAGGATGCGGAAAATACGCAGAAGCTCATCTTCCGGCAATTCCTCCATAGCCTGTGCTATATCGACGACGTTTAATTCGCATAGCTGCTCACGTAGAGCGGAAAGCTTTCCCTCTGCGAGCATAGTGCTGATGCTTTCAAGAATATCACGGCTCATATTGCACCTCTTTCTCCGTAGGGTGTGCAAAAAGAGCCTTTTTTATAAGGCGTTATTTTGAGTGCACAGCTCCCACGGTGTTAAATTTGATTTTAAAACTTCGCGGCTTAGGTTTGTCGCTGTTGCCCAAAAAAATTCACCACTTTTCGTTAGTTTAGATGAGCTGAAGTGCCGAACGTGAAAAATAAA
>CAZFZW010000057.1:0-7883 GCA_964523465.1 uncultured Clostridium sp.
CAAAGGTTGACCGTTCGGCGGCTTATGCGGCAAGATATATGGCAAAGAACATTGTCGCCGCAGGACTTGCCGACAAGTGCGAGGTTGAAATAGCCTATGCAATCGGCGTTGAAGAGCCTGTCTCAGTATTTGTTGACAGCTTTGGTACAGGCGTTATCTCCGACCATGACATTGCCGCTGCGGCAAGCAAGGTGTTCGACCTTCGTCCGGCTTCGATAATCAAAGACCTTGACCTTCGCAGACCCATTTACCGTCAGGTTGCGGCTCTCGGCCATGTCGGCAGAACCGACATTGACCTGCCCTGGGAGCACACAGATAAAGTGGACGTCCTCAAAGCAGCAGCGGGAATCAACTGAATGTAGAAAAATACCGCTCGAAGATTTCTTCTTCGGGCGGTATCGTTTTTTTATCCCTGTGCGTGGGTGAAAAGCTTTATCCTGTTGTCGTCGGTGAATTCTGCGATTATGCCGTTTTCGTCAACCGTTGCAAAAATGGCACTGTGACTTTTCATGGTGAGAGTCCATTTGACATCGGGATAAATTTTTCCGAGTCTGTTTGTGACTATTGCAATATCGGGGGAAAGGGATGTTGCAAATTTCCACGAGGTTGAACCGTAGTAGCCGTGGTGTCCGACCTTGAGAATATCGACCTTGTGCAGAGACGGCAGTACAACATCTTCAAGCCCTGTGCTCCTTGTTATATCCGATGCCAGAAATGCGCTTTTTTCGCCCTTTTCGACCATTACGCCCACGGATTCGGCGTTTTCGCCCTGACCGTGGAGAGCCTCGTTGTCGAGCTCGGTGTTGCAGAAAGTCAGCGTGAAGTCACCGAACTTGAACGGCTCGGTCGGCATATCGGAGGTGACGACAGTGCCTCTTTGCTCGAATGCCGCCACCGTGTCACGGTAGGTGTCCTCGATTCCCCAATTTTCGTATTCGTACTCGTGTGCGATTTCACGGTTCACGGGTTTTATGTAAAAGGTTTTTACGCTGATGTCGGGGTCGTTGGCTATCGCCTCAAACGAGCCGATGTGGTCATAGTGGTTGTGTGTGCCCAGAGCAAATTCGAGTGTTACCTTTCCGTCAGTGCCTCGAGCAACCTTCTTGAGATAGCTGATAACTTCGTCCTCGTTGCCGTTATAGCTTATCGATTTGCGAGGGTTGTTGTCTCCCTCGCCTGCATCGATGAGGGCGAATTTGCCGTTTGACTCAATCAAAATGCAGTCCGAATTTTTTGTGTTGAGGAAATGCAGCCTGTCCGCAGTTCCACTTAACATAAATGTGGATTCGAGAAGAGTGTATTTATTTTGATATTTATTGCACATGGCGACGCAGGCGATGTCGAGAATGAAAACCGACAGCATTATCGTCATCATGACCCATGTTGCAATTTTTTTCGCAAGCTCTTTTTTCGTCATACTTCCTCCAAAGCGTATACCTTAACAAACGCACATGAAAGTATAACATATTTTTGTTGCGAATGTCCATACTTGCAGGGCGGAAAAAGGTGAATTTTGATTGTATCTGTCATGCTTTTATGCTATTATATCTATTAAGATGTTTATCGGCTCTCGGCAGTCCCGATGAGCACTGCTCCGAGCAAAGTAACACCCATGCTCGGGCGTGCGGCACTTATTGCATCCTCGGCAAAGTGTATGCACTGCCAGTAGTCTGCGCCGTGTCCTGCGATTATCAGCGCACAAATGCCGAGCGTCAACAGAACTTCCGAGGTGATTATTCCGAGGAGCAAAAGCTTTTTTGCTGTCGGTGATATGTATCCGAGGTATTCTTTTAATTTGTTCATAACGCACCTCCGATTTGATTCTATATTAAATAACAGCCTGCCGCAATGCAAAAATATTTACTTTTATGGAAAGGAACGGTCACTATGTCTGTCGGAATATCCACATCCTGCTTTTATCCCGAGTCCACAGAGGATTCGCTTAAAGCGGTAATAGAAGCAGGGGCGAAAGTGACCGAAGTGTTTTTCAATGCACCCTCCGAGCTTGAGATGCCGTTTCTGACAAAACTCGGTGCAATGGCAAATGACAACGGGGTTGAGATAACTTCAATTCATCCATTCACCTCGTTTGCCGAGGGGTATATCCTTTTCAGCAAATACAGAAGAAGATTCGAGGACTACAGAGATTTTTATAAAAAATACTATTCTGCCGCCGCTGCTCTCGGAGCGAGAACCGTGGTTCTTCACGGCTCATTGCAGCCGAGGATAATCGAAATAGAGGAGTATGCCGAACGCCTGAACTTGCTTATGGACGATGCACGGAGTTTCGGTGTGACGCTTGCACAGGAAAATGTTGTCCACCATGTCGGTCAGACTCCGCAGGAGATGAGTGAGCTTCGCAGCCTTGTCGGAGATGATTTTCATATGGTGCTTGATATAAAGCAGTCGTACCTCGCAGGTGTCAGTCCGCTTGAGTTTTTTGAGCATTTTGCCCCGTGTATCTGTCATCTGCACTTGAGCGATCACGACAGCGAGCATAAATGTCTGCCGCCGTTTGACGGGAAATTTGATTTTGCCGCCCTGTTTTCGATGATGAAAGAGAGCGGATATTCGGGCGATGCTGTCATAGAACTGTACCGCTCGGGCTTTGAAAAAACCGAGCAGCTCACAAAAGCTATGCACGAGCTTCAAAGATTAGCTTGACAACGGCACGGATTTGTGCGATAAATAAGATATAACTTTCGGGAGAGTGATAAAATGAAATGTCCGTTTTGCGGCTATGAAGAGAGCAAGGTTATAGATTCACGCCCCACCGATGAGGGTGAGAGAATACGCCGCCGCCGTGAGTGCATAAGCTGCGGCAAGCGTTTCACAACATATGAGATAATCGAGACTGTGCCGATAGTTGTTGTTAAAAGGGACAAGTCCCGAGAGGTTTTCAATCGCAACAAGCTTTTCAACAGTATGCTCAAGGCGTGCGAAAAGCGACCTGTTTATATGGAACAGCTTGAGACGGCTGTCAATGAGATAGAGGCGGTTCTTCAGAATTCTCTTGACCGTGAGGTAACTACCGTATATATCGGTGAGCTTGCAATGGAGAAGCTTAAAAATATCGACGAGGTTGCTTATGTTCGCTTTGCCTCGGTTTACAGGCAGTTTAAGGATATAAACACCTTTATGGACGAGCTGACAAAGCTGCTCAAGGAAAAATAAAATTTATGTCAGATGCACACTGCGTGCATCTGATTTTTTTGCTTTATGCCGTTGATAAAGCACGGGCAAAGTGATAAAATCAAAGGCGTAAAAAATTAACTCTAAATATAAGGCGATGGGGTAAAATTGGGAAAGCTAAAACAGGGTGTTCAAGAAAAGCTTAAATCGGCATGGCGGTATGTGTTGACATTTTTTAAATGGCTAACGCTTGCAGCGGTAACAGGTGCCGTCGGCGGCGTTGTGGGGGCATTGTTTCACCTGAGCGTTGAATATGTGACAGAGGTGCGAGAGGGTCACAGGTGGATAATTCTGCTTTTGCCGCTGGGTGGACTTGTGATTGCGGGACTTTATAAACTCTCCGGCAAAAAAGACATCGGCACTAACGAGATACTCGATGCGGTTCGTTCGCCGCAGGGTGTACCGGTTCTGCTCGCTCCGCTGATATTTGTTTCAACTGTCATCACGCACCTTTTCGGCGGTTCGGCAGGTCGAGAGGGTGCGGCGCTTCAGCTCGGAGGCAGTATCGCCGGATTTATCGGCAAAACAGTACGTCTTGACGAAAAAGATATGCACATTATGACTATGTGCGGTATGAGTGCGGTTTTCTCCGCTCTTTTCGGCACTCCGATAACAGCGGCAGTGTTCGCGTTGGGCGTAATCAGTGTCGGCGTTATCTATTATGCAGGACTGTTTCCGTGTGTTGTCTCGGCGTTCACGGCGTATTTTATCTCGACACTTATGGGCACAACGCCCGTAGCATTTGAAATCGCCAATGTGCCTGCGTTTTCGATCAAAAGCTCGTTGCTTACTGCTTTGCTTGCGGCACTCTGCGCCGTTTTGAGCATAGGCTTTTGTCTCGGACTTCACGGGACTCACAAGCTTTTTGCAAGGATTTTTAAAAACACGTTCGTGCGTGCCGCAGTCGGCGGTGTTGTGATAGTTCTGCTCTCCTTTGTCTTTTCGAGTGGAGACTATAACGGTGCGGGAATGAATATCGTGGCAGAGGCGATAAACGGAAATGCACGCCCCGAAGCGTTTTTACTCAAGTTTGTGTTCACGGCACTCACGGTCGGCTCGGGTTACAAGGGTGGCGAAATAGTGCCCACGTTCTTTGTCGGTGCGACATTCGGCTGCGTTGTCGGCGGGATTGTCGGCCTTGACCCGGGATTTGCCGCCGCAGTGGGACTTGTTTCACTGTTCTGCGGTGTCGTCAACTGTCCGCTTGCATCAATATTTTTGAGCATTGAACTGTTCGGCGCAGAGGGTCTGCCGCTTTTTGCGCTTGCGGTGGCGGTGAGCTATCTGCTCTCGGGATATTACGGACTTTACAGCAGCCAGAAAATCGTCTATTCAAAGCTGCGTGCCGAGCTTGTGAATATAAACGCAAAGTGATATATTCTGTTGACTTTGCACGCATGAATTGATAAACTAATCTTACTACCAAACGGGAGGGAAACTATGGACGCACTCAAGGATAAAAAAGGCTTTATATGCGATATGGACGGTGTCATATATCACGGAGACAAGCTTTTGCCTGATGTAAAGGAGTTCGTTGATTGGCTCTATAAGGAAAACAAATCGTTCCTCTTTTTGACAAATTCGAGTGAGCGTTCGCCCAGAGAGCTTCAGCAGAAGCTTGAGAGAATGGGACTTTTTGTTGACGAGAGCCATTTTTATACCAGCGCACTCGCCACGGCCAAATTTATCAGCGGTCAGAAACCGGGTTGTTCTGCCTATGTTATCGGCGCACCCGGACTTGTCAACGCTCTTTATGACCAGGGAATCACAATGAACAGCGTGGACCCCGATTATGTAATAGTCGGTGAGACTTCGAGCTATAATTATGAAATGGTCGTTCATGCGTCGAATCTTGTCAGACAGGGCGCAAAGCTCATCGGTACAAACACAGACCTTACAGGCCCTGTTGAAAACGGTATAGTTCCTGCCTGTCGTGCGCTTATTTCGCCCATAGAAATGGCGACAGGCAAGAAGGCATATTTCGTCGGCAAGCCGAATCCGCTGATGATGAGAACGGGTCTTAAAATGCTCGGCGTCCACTCGGAGGATGCCGTGATGATAGGCGACAGAATGGATACCGATGTCATCGCCGGTATAGAGACAGGCCTTGATACCGTGCTTGTCCTCTCGGGTGTGACAACGCTTGAAGATGTCAATCTTTATCCTTACAGACCGACCTACATCTTCAACGGTGTCGGAGATGTGTTTTCCGAGATATAAAATAAAAACAGCAAACGGAGAATTGAAATGACTTACGAGAACAATTGGGAATCGCTCAACACACGCCATGTGCCCGACTGGTTTAACGATGCAAAGTTCGGCATATTCATCCATTGGGGACTGTATTCAGTGCCGGCGTATACCGAAAAAGGACAGTATGCCGAGTGGTATATGCAGCAGCTCAGAGATGAGAACAGTGCCGCACGCAAGTTCCAGGACAGGGTCTATCCCGGCAAGCAGTATGAGGATTTTGTTGACGGCTTCAAGGCGGAGCTTTTCGATGCCGATGAATGGGCAGAGCTTTTCCAAAAATCGGGAGCTAAATATATAAACCTTGTTTCAAAGCACCACGACGGTTTCTGTCTCTTCAAGAGCGATTATGCGTGGAACTGGAACACCGTCGATGTCGGCCCTCACAGAGATTTCTGTCAGGAGCTCAAGGATGCACTCGCAAAGACCGATGTAAAATTCGGTGTCTATCACTCGGTATATGAGTGGTTCCATCCGCTTTATCTCAAAGACCCCGAGGAGTATGCGGTAAAGCATCTCATCCCCATGCTCAAGGAGCTTGTCACAAAGTATGAGCCGTGGACGCTGTTCACGGACGGCGAGTGGGATCATCCCAGCTCGACATGGCACTCTACCGAGTTTTTACAGTGGCTTTACAATGAGTCGCCCGTCAAGGATACAATAGTTCCCAACGACCGTTGGGGCAAGGAGACCAGAGGCAGACTCGGTGGCAACTTCACCACCGAATACGGACTCATAGAAGAGGGCAGAAGGATCGAAGAGGTCGAGCTTGACAGACCGTTCGAGGAGTGCAGAGGAATCGGCGCATCGTTTGGATTCAACCGCATAGAGGGTGTTGATGAATACCTCAGCTCAAAGCAGCTCATAGAGACGCTCTGTTCGCTCGTTTCAAAGGGCGGCAACTTCCTGCTCAATATCGGCCCTGCGGCAGACGGCACTATCCCCGTAATTATGCAGGAGAGACTTCTGGATATGGGCAAGTGGCTCAGTGTCAACGGTGATGCCATATACGGCACAAGAATTTATACCAAGGAGCCGCAGGAGGGCACATATTACACTCGCAAGGGAGATACGGTTTATGCAATAACCAACGCTTATCCTTTTGACACTCTTACGCTTGATAAGGTGAACTATAACGAAAATATCAAAGCAAGACTCCTTGCACACGATGCTCCCGTAGAGGTCGTAAACGACAACGGTAAGGCAAAACTCGTGTTCGGACACATCAACCCCGATGAGATGAAGTGCGGCTGGCTCTATGCCGTCGAACTTACCGGCGTGGAGAAATAAGGACAGAAAAAAGCAAAGCAATATAAAAGGATGCCGAGATGTCAAGCTGTCACGGCATCCTTTTTTGCCGTCGGATATTATCAAGACTTTCGAAATCGAATTTAAACGGCAAAATCGGCAAGAAATTCAAAAAATCCGAGAAATTATCAAACATTTTTAAAAAAGTTCGAAAAAACACTTGCCAAATCGCTCAAGTTGTGGTATTATTGATGAGCTTTCCGGGTGTGGCGCAGCTGGTAGCGCGCTTGACTGGGGGTCAAGAGGCCGTGAGTTCAAGTCTCGCCACTCGGACCATAAACAAAACCGCTTGATTCGTTGAAACTCAATGTTTTCAAGCGGTTTTGCCATTTAATTTGATTTTGGAAAACACGATAAAACGCACAAAAAGGAACAAAAAACACCAAAAACGCCCCAAAAGTGCAGACCAACTGCAGACCAAATTCAGTTTAAAATAATAAAAACGCCGACAGCAAAGTCGGCGTTTTCTTTATTCCAGATGTTTGTTAAGCAGTTCGGCTGCATTTGAAATCATGGTGGTTTTTAAATGCAGATAAACCTCGTGTATCATCTTTTGATTCGCATGACCGACAAGCTGCATTGCTATTTCCTCCGGAACCCCTGCTTCTGCAAGCATACAAACGTACTCGTGTCGGAATTGATGAGCGCAGACCTCTGCAACCCAATCGGATTGACGGTATGTATATTCCTTACCGCCTCGTTTCCTTCGATATTCTCGAACGACCTCTCTGGCACATCCGTGCTTGCGCCAAAACGCTGCCCAATGCCGTGAATACCACGAAGCTGTTACCGGTTTGTCTGACAAGCCGACTATGAATGTTTCGGGAGGCATTTCACGGTAAGGAGATAATGCGGTCTTTAACAGTTGGAGTAATGGCACTTGTCGTATTCCGGCGTTGGTCTTTGTGGTAGTTATATGCGGCTGATTGGATATCCATTCCACAGCTTTTGAAATAGATATAATGTTATTTTCAAAATCAATATCTTTAAGCTGTATTCCACAGCCTTCGCCTCGCCGTTCTCCAGTGCATAAGTATACGATTGCAGGTATAGCTTCCGGGTCGTTGACTGAATTTTTTACAATCTCAACTTGGTTTTCTTTTGGCGGTTCACGTCGCCCACGTCGAAGCTTA
>CAZFZW010000058.1:0-7793 GCA_964523465.1 uncultured Clostridium sp.
ATTCGCTTATTATTTGGGATTTTAACGGTACGCTGCTCGATGATGTCGGAGCGGCTTTGGATTCCGTCAATGATATGCTTGCCAAAAGGGGCAAGCCGTCGATAGATTTAGTGCAGTACCGTGAATATATAGATGTGCCGATAAGGCATTTTTATGAGCAGGTGCTCGACCTCGAAAAAGAAGATTACAATGTAATTCTGCTCGAATATCAGCAGGGCTATGAGTGTCATGTCAGGGATTGCGGACTTACCGATTTTGTTCTTCCGGCACTCGAAAAGGCAAAAGAACGGGGTATACCTCAAATAGTCCTTTCTTCGAGTGAGCAAAGCCAACTCGAACGACTGCTCAAAAGCTACGGCATATATGAATATTTTGATGCTGTGCTCGGTGCGGACGATATTCTCGCCGGCAGTAAAATTGACCGTGCGGAGAGCTATATTGAAAAGCATTCCGTCGATTCAAAGCGTGCGGTTGTCATAGGCGACCTTTTGCATGACTGCGATGTGGCGCAGGCGATAGGCTCACAGTGTCTGCTGCTGACGAGCGGCCACCACGACCGTGCGAGGCTTGAGAGTTCAACCGCCCGTGTGGAGGATACACTGCAAAGCTTTATCCTCGAAAACTGACCGCACCGACTTGAAGAATTTCCGAATATATGCTATTATATTAAACTGCGGACAAGCGTGTTTTGTCCGCAGCTATTTATTACCATGAAAACGGGAGAAAAAGATGATAACAGTATCAGACCTCAGTTTTAATTTCGGCACACAGACACTTTTCAAAGGCGTTGATCTCAAATTTACACCCGGCAACTGCTATGGCATAATCGGTGCAAACGGAGCGGGTAAATCTACATTTTTGAAGATACTTTGCGGCGAGCTTGAGCCGTCACACGGTGCGGTCATAATTCCGTCCACGGTCAGAATGTCCGTTCTTCGTCAGGACCACTATGCTTTTGACGAATACACCGTGCTCGACACCGTGATAATGGGCAACCGCCGTCTTTATGATATAATGAAAGAAAAAGACGCACTTTATGATAAACCCGACTTCAGCGAGGAGGACGGTATGCGTGCGGCTGTGCTTGAGGAGGAGTTTGCCGAGCTTGATGGCTGGGAGGCGGAGTCCGATGCATCAAAACTTATTCAGGGTTTGGGTCTTGAGGAGAGTGTGCTTTATGACACCATGGCATCGCTTTCGGGCTCGCAGAAAGTCAAGGTGCTTCTTGCACAGGCACTTTTCGGCAATCCCGATATAATATTGCTCGATGAGCCTACCAACGATCTCGATATTGCCGCAGTCAAGTGGCTTGAGGACTTTTTGAGCGAGTATTTCGGTACGGTTATAGTCGTTTCCCATGACCGCCATTTCCTCAACAATGTCTGCACGAGAATAGTCGATATAGACTACTCGGAGATAAAGATGTATGTCGGCAACTATGAGTTCTGGTATGAATCGAGCCAACTTATTCAAAAGCTTATCAAACAACAGAACAAGAAGAACGAGGAAAAGGCAAAGGAACTTCAGGCGTTCATTGCCCGTTTCTCTGCGAATAAATCAAAGTCCCGTCAGGCAACCTCAAGAAAGAAGCTGCTCGATAAGCTGACAATTGAAGAACTCCCCGCATCAAGCCGTCGCTATCCGTTTGTTGGCTTTGATATGGACAGAGAGGTTGGCAAGGACATTCTCGTTGTCGAGGGACTCACCAAAGAGGTTGACGGCGTAAAGCTGCTCAACAATGTCAGCTTCACCGTCCACAAGAACGACAAAATCGCCTTTGTCGCAAAGAGCGAGCAGGCAATAACACTGCTTTTCAAGATCCTCATGGAGGAGGAAACACCGGACAGAGGCAGCTTTAAGTGGGGTCTGAGCACTTCACGCTCGTATTTCCCGGCCGACAACTCCGCCTTTTTTAACACCGACCTCAATCTCATCGACTGGATGCGTCAGTATTCAAAGGATCAGACTGAGACTTATATCAGAGGCTTCCTCGGCCGTATGCTCTTCTCGGGCGATGCGGTTCAAAAGCCGGTCAATGTCCTTTCGGGCGGTGAGAAAGTCAGATGTATGCTTTCGAGGATGATGCTCTTCGGTTCTAACGTTCTCATTCTCGACCAGCCTACAAACCATCTCGACCTTGAGTCGATAACCGCAGTCAACAACGGACTGTCCGACTTCAAGGGCAATGTCCTCTTCTGCTCGCATGACTATGAAATAGTCAATACCGTTGCCAACAGAATCATTGAGATATGCGATGACGGCATAATCGACCATTCGGGCAACTACGACGAATTTGTTGATTTCAAGCAGAGCAGAGGCTTGGCAGTCACCACGCTGTGAGTTGATATATTTATTGCAGTGTGATATAATATTCCTGTTAAATTATATCGGGGAGGACAGTAAAAATGAACAACAGCAAAACTGTCAAAACCGCAAGCAGCGATCGCAGCGTGCTCATATATCTTGCCACCTGTGCAATAGTTGCCGTGCAGCCCTTGCTTGATATTCTCTCGTCCGTGATGATAAATCTCGGCAAGTCTGATTATATCAGTGTCTCGGGTGCAGTCAGAGCACTTATTATAATAGCCGTTTCGGTCTTTACGCTCGGCTTTTATAACGGAAAATACAGCCGTGCTTTTAAAGTTTACAATGTCATTGCGGCGGCATATATTGCCGTTATGTGCCTGATGGGTGCAGTCAGGGGTGACCATGTGGCGTTTTTCTACATTGTCGGACTTATGGCTGACACATATTTCTTCGCATTTATGTTTATGCTTATCTTCGAGATCGCTCAGACAGTCGGACGCAGAGTTCATCCGATAGTCCTTGCGATAACGGCGATGATATATGCCCTTACCATTGTTATAAACTATGTGTTTAAAAAGACGGATTTCCGTTATTCCACTTCTTTTGCCGTGGTGCTTGCATTGCTTATCCCTGCGGCACTCGCCTTTTTGTCGTCGCATATCGGCAGGGGAGATGACGAGGATGTGTTCAGCGAACCCTCGGCGGCAGCGTGGGTACTGCCCGTTGTCGGTATAATATTGCTCCTCGGCGGTGCGGTTATGTCGAATTCAAAGCCTGTGTTTTTTGTCAGCGTTATCGCTTCGGCAGGACTGTTTGTCAAAACCTTCCTTGCGTGGCGAGACGGAAGAATCGAAAGTCGTCCGCCTATGTTCAGGGCTTTTGTCTCCAGTGCGCTTTTCTGTGTGCTCGTGCTAGCCCTTTTGCCGATTTCTCCGATAAAGAGCAGCTTCGACGGCACTTTCAGCTTCAGAGATATGTTCTATACTTATAACGGCCCTCAGATAGCTCCGAATGAACAGGGAAATGCAGAGCCGATTTTCGGTGACGAGGATGATGGAGACAGCGACAGTGATTATGTCCCGAACCTTGATTCCGGCTATGTTCCCGGCAGCGACAAAAAAGATGATGACGAGGACAAGAATACCGAAAAGAGTACAAAGTCAGACACAATAACTCCCGGTGATTCTACTGAGGGCACGGCTTCCGAATCAAGCTCCGAGCCTGCCGGCGACGAGAGCACGAGCGATGAAAGCTCCACGGATGAATCAACGGATGCCACGGAGACTACCAAATGGTGGCAGACAAAGCCGAATCAGTCGGATGTCGAGAGCATACTCTCTCAGATTTCGCAGTATATTCCGTCTTTGCCAAGCTCAAGCACAACTTCTCCGTCAACAAAACCTGCTCCCGATACCGAAGAACCCGGTACTGTAGCACCGCCCGAGACCGATGCTCCCGAGCAGGGCGGAGGAGAAACGCCTGCCGCCGCAATAGGCGTGGGTGCTCTCAAAAGTCCCGCATTACCGATAGTCGGTGCAATAAATATTGACAGAACGGTTTACTATGCCAAGGAATTTGCGTCCTCGGGACTTCAGGCAAAGCTTTTCGGACTCAAATTCACCGCACTTTTTGATACGACCGATACTGTCAAGGCGGCTTCACGAGTTCACTGCGACCCGATAACCGTGCTGTTTAACTACGGAATACTCGGCTTTATCGTCTATATTCTTCCGGCCGCTTTCATTTTTCTCAAGCTTATCGCTTTTATTCTGGGCAACCTCACGACGATATTACGCTCGACGGGCTGTGTCGTTTATATGTTCACAAGTGTTGTTATACTCATTCTTTCGGCACTCGACGGCGACATTCTCGCATTTTCTGCAGTCGGCGGCATCGCTTCGGTCATTTTGGCGAATGCGCTGTCAATTTGCGAGGATACCCGAGCGCGTATAAAGACAGAAAAAGACAACTGATTTTTTTAATCGACAGGCGTTCCGTATTTTCGGAACGCTTTTTGATTTTGTGTTGCAATTCACTGAGTTTATCTGCATATAACTTCGCTTAACCGAAAGATTTTTTATAAAACCCTGCATTTCAACAAAATTTATTGAATCACAAATGTACTATTTACTTTTATATTTAATAGTGTGTATAATGTGAACATTAAAATCAGCGAGTTGCCACTTTAAATGGCAAAAGCGTATTTTGAATAATAAGCAATTTATTCCTGCGTTTTGCAGGGGAAGGATGATATTTGATGGAAAATCTGGGCTATTATAACGGAAAATTCGGCCCTCTTGAGGAAATGACAGTTCCGATGAACGATAGGGTGTGCTATTTCGGTGACGGTGTTTATGACGCTACTTACAGCCGAAACGGAATAATCTTCGCACTCGATGAGCACATCGACCGTTTCTTCAACAGTGCAGGACTTCTCAAAATCGAGCTTCCCTGTACCAAGGATGAGATGAAAGATATTCTCAATGATATGGTCAGCCGTGTCGATTCGGGCAATAACTTTGTCTATTGGCAGGCAACCAGAGGCACGGGTATACGCAAACACGCATTTCCCACCGAGGGCAAGGCGAATATCTGGGTGATGATAAAGCCTGCTGAGGTTCAGGATCTCTCAAGAAAAATCAAGCTTATAACCCTTGAGGACACAAGATTTCTCCATTGCAATATAAAGACCCTCAATCTTATTCCCAGCGTCATGGCGGCACAGAAAACTGCCGAGGCAGGTTGTGATGAGAGTGTTTTCCATCGTGGTGACAGAGTTACCGAGTGTGCCCACAGCAATGTACATATTATAAAGGACGGTGTGTTCAAAACCGCTCCGACAGACTGTTATATCCTCCCCGGTATCGCAAGAGCACATCTTATCAGGGCCTGTAAGGCTAACAATATCCCCGTAGATGAGACCCCCTTCACTGTCTCCGAGCTTATGGATGCAGACGAGGTTATCGTGTCCTCCTCGGGCTCGTTCTGCCTTGTCGCAAATGAAATCGACGGCAAGCCTGTCGGCGGCAAGGCTACAGAGCTTATCGATATTCTTCAAAAGTATCTTGTCAAAGAGTTCATAGACGCAACAACCGTATGAGGGGGAGAACACTGTGACGCAAAAGGAGCTGACCCTTTTAAACCTCGGAGATAGTCTTGATAATATTTCCAACATCGACCCGAGAGGTTACGGCGTGTGCCGTATTCTCTATCCTGCCGCACGCAGTTTCACAGGCAGACCGCTGTCGATAAACGCCGCAGAAAAACTCTGTCAAACGGTAAATGAGGGCGACCTCGTGTATATTATGACGGGATTTGTCCTGCCGCCTCATGCAAGTGCCGAGACGGACGGTGTAATAAGCTCTGTTTTGCTCGCTCGTTCACTTGTTATAGCTTTCGGTGCAAAGCCCGTCATAGTCTGCCAGCAGGAGAATGTCCCTGCCGTCAAGGCGATGGCGGCGGTTGTGGGTTTGCATCTGTATGAATCCGTAGAGGAACTGAAAAAATATCCGATATCAATGGCTGTCGTACCGTTTACAAAGGATAAAGCGGCGGCAGAAAGCTGTGCCGATGAAATTGTGTCTCATGGCACGCCCTCTGTGGTGATAAGCATAGAGGCACCGGGCGAAAACTCTCTTGGCAGATACCACAACGCAAAAGGTCTTGATGTCACAGACCTCGAGGCGAAGATGGATGTTCTCTTTGAAAAGCTTCAAAATATGGGCGTCATGAACATTGCAATAGGCGACCTCGGCAATGAAATAGGCATGGGTACGATTGCCGAGCAGCTTGAAAAATTTGTTCCCTATGCTGCTTCGGGTGAGTGTAATTGCGGTTGCGGCGGCGGTATATCCGTGAGGACAAAGACGGATAATATAATCACCGCAACCGTTTCGGATTGGGGCTGTTATGCCATGATTGCCGCCCTTGCTTATCTTAAAAATAACATTGAAATTATGCACACGGCCTCTCTGGAAGATGAGGTGATGACCGCAGCCGCAAGAAGCGGTATGATAGATATGTACGGCTGGTGTATTCCGGCTATTGACGGTTTCGGCAAGAGTATGAATATGACTGTTGTCAACCTTATGCGTGAGTGTGTCAGCTATGCTCTCGGTCTCGAAGAGACCTGCAAGAGCTGGTTTGATAAGGTTATGGAAAAAGGCTTTTTCAGTGAATAGGGGTAAAATTTATGAATGAACCGCTGTTCCTTTTTGCAGGAGATTCGGCAATAAATGTTGAATTCGGCAAGACGATAGACCCCGAGATTAACAAAAGAATACGTAGCCTGTCTGACTCTCTGAGCCGCAAGCCGATAAAGGGTATTACGGAATGTGTTCCGACTTTTCGCTCTTTGCTTGTCTGCTATGACCCGTTGCAGACGGGCGGCGAAGCATTGATAAGAAAGCTCAAGCGGCGTATAGCCTCGCTGTCGTCGGGCACTTCGGAGATAAAAAGAGTGTTTCATATTCCCGTCTGCTATGGCGGTGAGTTCGGTGAGGACATAGCCTTTGTTGCCTCTCATGCGGGACTGAGCGAAAAAGAGGTCGTTGATATTCACACGGGCAGGGATTATCTTATCTTTATGCTCGGATTTATGCCGGGTTTTGCGTATCTGGGTGATATGGATGAACGCCTGCATACACCCAGACTTTTCGACCCAAGGACGAGTATACCGGCAGGCTCTGTCGGCATAGGCGGCGAACAGACCGGTATATATCCGCTCTCTTCTCCCGGCGGCTGGCAGCTTATCGGCAGAACTCCCGTCAAACCCTATGACCCGATGCGTGCAGAGCCGATACTTTACAGGGCAGGGGATTACATCAGGTTTTTCTCCGTCGATGCCGAAGAGTATCGCCGTATAGAGTTGTTGGTTGCAAAGGGCGAATATGAATGTAAAATTACCGAGGGGGATGAGTGATATGAGTATGCACATTCTTTCCCCGGGTATGCTCACCACCGTTCAGGATCTCGGCAGAAGAGGATATATGGCGTCGGGATTCTCTCAAAGCGGTGCAATGGACAGTTTTTCGGCACGGCTGGCCAATATTCTGCTTGATAACAGTGAGTCTGACGGCGTGCTTGAAATGACCGTCACAGGCGTTAAAGCGTATTTCGATGAGGATAATGTCATTGCACTTACGGGTGCCGAATTTGAGCCGACAATAACCTGCTCGGACAGCGGAGACACCGTTAAAGTGCCGCTCAACACCGCCGTGCGTATCAAAAAGGGCGATGTGCTCGAGTGCGGCACGGCAAAGAGTGGGATGAGAGGCTATCTCGCCGTGGCAGGAGGCTTTGACATTGCGCCCGTTATGGGCAGTATGTCAACCAATCTCAAGTGTCGCATTGGCGGATTCGAGGGCAGGAAACTCAAATCAGGAGACATTTTGCCTCTTCGACTGCCGCAGGGCAAACTTTACGGAATGTCCGCACGAAGAGAAGAAATCAAAAGACATTCTGGAGTTGCAACCGTTCATGTGATT
>CAZFZW010000059.1:0-7729 GCA_964523465.1 uncultured Clostridium sp.
CAAGCCAGCCGGAGCACGCCTCCTGCTCCTCGGGGAGAGGGTCACGGTTCTGCGGCGGACGGCACTTGACGGTGTTTGCGATATAGATATTTTTGTCTCTGTAAAGGTCAACCGTCGCCATGAGCTTGTCAAGTAGCTGGCCGCTTCTGCCGACAAACGGCTCACCTTTGAGATCCTCCTGCTGACCGGGGCCTTCGCCGATGAACATGACCTCGGCATTTTCGTTTCCTATGCCGAACACTACATTCGTGCGTGTTTTGCAAAGCTCGCATTTGCTGCAATTTAGGCACTCTTGCCTGAGCTCTTCCCAATTGTTCATTGACAGATCCTCCGTTTCATCGGTGGTATTTTCTGATTATACTGCTAAACTTTAAAATATAATTTAAATCAAAGAATAATTATACAAAAAATGTGAAATTTATGAATAATTAACGAGATAGCCTGCATATTTACCCGAAATTTTTACCTTGCCGTACATTTTTTGAGACGAGGGTACGATTAATGCTGTTGAGCACATCTTTTTTGTCGGCTGACCAGAGCGGTGAGACCAACAGCTTCTTCGGTGCATCGCCTGTCAGACGGTGAATTACCGTGCCTTTCGGCAGGGATTCTATACAGTGGCACAAAAGGTCGATGTATTCGTACTTTTCGAGCGTTTCAAATTCACTCTGCATATACATCTGCTCAAGTCGTGTGCCCTTTAATACATGGAGCAGCTGAAGCTTTATGCCGTCCGAGCCGATGTTGCCCACATACCTCACTGTTTCAAGCATCTGCGCCTGTGTCTCTCCGGGCAAACCCAGAATAATATGAGTGACAACATTTATGTTGAGCAAGTGCAAATCACTCACGGCTTTTTCGTAGACGGACAGGGGATAGCCTCGATTGATGAGTTTCGCCGTGCTCTCGTGTATGGTCTGCAAGCCGAGCTCGACAAAGACGGGGATTGTTCTGTTTAGTTCGCCGAGCAGTGCGAGTATCTCGGGTGGCAGACAGTCGGGGCGTGTGGCGATGGATATTGCACTAATACACGGGTCTGCGGCGGCGGAGAAGAATATTTTACGAAGTCTCTCGGGATCACCGTAGGTGTTTGTGTAGCTTTGAAAGTAGGCAATATAATGCTCGCCTTTGAACTTATTCGCCACACGGGTCTTAGCTCGCTCAATCTGTGTACTGATATTCCCGCTATAGCTCTCGGCAAAGTCGCCGCTTCCGCCCTCGCTGCAAAATATACAGCCGCCCGTGCCCACGGTTCCGTCACGGTTTGGGCAGGTGCAGCCTGTCTCAAGCGAGAGCTTATACAGCTTTTCGCCGAATCGGGCGAGGAGATATTCATTCAATGAGTAATAATAAGGTAGCATTTTTGTCACCTCTAAAAAGAAACTCCCGACCTTTTGAGGGGTCGGGAGCTCCTTTGTATAAAACGGGGGCAAGAAGATGGTAGGTGTCTGATTTATTCGGCCTGCTTTGAATACTTCTTGAGATAGATAACTCTCATCAGCAGGCACTCGACGGCGTTGATAGGCTTGCACTTCTCAACGAGATTTGAGCCTATGTAAGTGAGACAGCTCTTCTCTGCAATCATCTCGACTGCACCTGCGTTGCTCTCGTTTGAGCCGCAGCAAAGAGCGCCGCCGTCCTTGACAAGTACGCAATGACGACCCTTGAGTGCTTTGACAACATTCTTCGGAGAATTCTTGGCGCATCTTAGGCTTCTGCCGATTATCTGTGCGCTGTCGTCAAGCTGAGGCTTAACAGTCTTGCCCATGGCGGCGACTGCGAGAACCTCGGGAGCTTCGGAATAGAGGATTGCGTTTATGTCATCACGGGATGCGTAAATTGCACGGTGGAGCTCTGCGGTGGGAATTGAACCCTCGCCGCTGACTGTTGATGTTTTGGGGTCAACAGTGACGGTGTGCTCCTTGTCGTCTGCCGAATAGAAGACGATGTTGCCGTTAGCATCTCTGTAGGAGTTATTATAGCATATGTCGTCGGCTTTTACAATAGTCTTTCCGTTCTTTTGTGCCCAGGCAGCGCACATTTCGTCAAGATTTGTCAATTTCTGACCGAATTTCCTATCAAATTGGTCGAGAATGTAGAGAGCGCTTTCTCTTTCAAGAGTTGCGGCGACATTGAAAGCCTCTTCGCTGTCCTTACCAAAGCAAACCGCACCGTGGTGAGCCATGATGACAGCCTTGCTGTTCATGTCTGCGGCAATAGCCGAGGCAACGCCCTTCTTGAGCTTCTTTGTGCCGGGCAGACCGTAGGAGCCGAGGAGCACACGCTCGCCGATTATCTCACGACCCTTGTCGCTCAGAGAGGAGATGCCCTTGCTTGTTGCGCTGACTATAGATGCGAACTTCTGATGGGTGTGGATAACAAAGCCTGCCTCGTGGTGAGCCTTGTAAACTTCTGCATGAACACCCTTCTCGGACGAGGGCTTGACATTGCCGTCATAGCTCAGAGTGTCTATCTTGACTTCAACGATATCATCGGGAGTCAGACCGTCATAAGGCTTGCCGCTGGGAGTGATGACGAAGCTGTTCTCGTCAACACGGCAGCTGACATTGCCCCATGTTCTCGCAATAAGGCCCTTTTCAACAAGGCGCAGACCTGCTTTGATAACTTCGTTCTTTGCCTGTAAAATATCCATAAAAACCGTCCTTTCACAGAAAGCTTAAAATATGCTGTCGAACAATTTTGTACTACAGTTCAATTATATATCAAATGTCCGGTAAAAGTCAACACACAGTTGTCAACCTCAATTGCTCTCGGGAGCTTCGGGTGTGTCGTTGTCAGAAGATTCATTGCTCTTTTTTTCGTTTTTCTTTGAGCTGCGCCAGATGTGTATAACGCCGTCGTCATTGAGCACCTTCAAAACCGTGATGAGTATCGGCATAAGGAAAATGCCGATAAATCCGAACAGCTGGAGGCCGATATACATTCCCATAATGCTGACTATCGGGGGAATACCGAGGTTGTTTGCAACTATCTTCGGCTCGATTATCTGGCGTATAACACTTATGCACGCATAGATAACGAGCAGTCCTATGCCCATGCCGTAGCTGCCCGTGATAAAAGAGAACACCGCCCACGGGATAAGTACCGTGCCTGTGCCGAGGATAGGCAGAATATCGACTATTGCCGTTATGACGGCGATGATGAAAATATATCCGCTCTTATACACGCCAATGAGCTTTAAAGCGTAAAGTCCGATGAACATTTCAACAAAGGTTATGAGCATTATCAGCGCATAGGATTTGACGAGCTTGCTCACGGAGGAGAAAACTATCTGCTTTGTCTTTGAGAGCGTTCTGCGCTTTTGCGGACTGAGCTGATTCTTTATGAAAGCAACTATTCTGTCATAGCCCGAGGTCATAAAGCACGAGGCGATGATGAAAAGAAGAATGCCCACGAGTATGGAGGGTATCTGCTTTGCGGTAGACCACACGCCGAGCAGAGGGGTCTTGAGAATGGAGAGGTCGAAACCGAGAGCGGAGGAAGAGTCTGCTTCGGGTTTTGCCGCCTCAAGTGCAGCTCGCTCCTCGGAGGAGAGCAGTATCTTGTCGCTTATCGAAGTTATTGTGTCCTCCAGGGAGCTTTGCAGTCCATCGGGAAGCTTTTTGGCAAAATTCAACAGGGAGTTTTCAAGACTTTTTACATATCCGGGAACTTCTTTGAGCAATGCCGAGAGGGTGGAGGAAAGACCCTTTGCCTCGGAGACAACAGTTGCACCTGTCAGAGCGATAATCGTTGCGATAATGGCGATTATCAGCAAAACCGCAATGACGGAGAGAATACTTTTTTTGATGTGTGTTTTTTTGGAAACCGAGTTTATCGGTCTTTGCAGCACTGCGGCGAGCAGGAAAGCAAATACGAACGGTGCGACCGTCCAGAAAGCGTATTTCATAAACAGATAAAATGCGCCGAGCAGCAGGGTTACATATGCAGTGTTTATAAGCACCGCTCTTCTTTTTTCAACAGTAGCACTTGACATGGGTTACACCTCTTCGTTCAACTTCCTGTACCGTTTGATAATACATACTTAATATATACTATTTTGAGGTAAAACTCAATCTATTTGAAAAATACTTCACAAAAATGTAAAAAAGTTTGTCTCGGGTCTTTATCGAGCAGACAGTTTATGATAAAATACTACAAAAAGCGGTTAAGGAGAGAATGGCAAAATGAAGATAGCGATAATGGGCTACGGTGTTGTCGGAAGCGGCGTTGCCGAAGTCATCAACAAAAACCATGACAGCATTGTTAAAAAGAGCACACAGTCCTCGCTCGAGATAAAATATATTCTCGACCTCAGAGATTTCCCGGGAGACCCGAATGAAAACCTGATGATAAAGGATTTCAACATTATTCTCAATGACCCCGAGGTTGACCTTGTGGTTGAGACCATGGGCGGACTGCATCCGGCATATGATTTTGTGTCTGCCTGTCTCAAAGCCGGCAAGAGCGTTGTCACCTCCAACAAGGAGCTTGTTGCCGAGAAAGGCTGCGAACTGCTCAAAACAGCACAGCAGAACGATGTAAACTTCCTCTTCGAGGCATCTGTCGGCGGCGGTATTCCGATAATACGCCCGATGAGCCGCTGCCTTGCGGGAAACGAGATAGACGAGTTTGCCGGTATTTTGAACGGCACAACGAACTTTATTCTCACCAAAATGATAGCAGACGGCATGGCTTTCTCAGATGCACTCAAGCTTGCACAGGACAACGGTTATGCCGAGCGTGACCCCTCGGCGGATATTCTCGGCTTTGATGCGTGCCGCAAGGTCTGCATCCTTGCATCCCTCGCATTCGGCAAGCATGTTTATCCCTCTGAGGTGCACACCGAGGGTATAACCGAAATAACCCTCGAAGATGTTGAATATGCCAAGAGTTGGGGCGGCGTTATAAAGCTGCTCGGCAGAGCACGCAGAGGTGAGGACGGCGAGCACATTTCGGCCATAGTCAGCCCTGCTTTTGTCGGCAATCGCAGTCAGCTTGCAAGTGTTGATGATGTGTTCAATGCCATTCTCGTCAGAGGCGATGCCGTGGGCGATGTCGTGTTCTACGGCAGGGGCGCAGGCAAGCTCCCGACTGCGAGTGCGGTCGTGGGCGATGTCATTGACTGTGCACGCAGCAAGGGCAGATATGAGTTCTTCGGCTGGTCGGACGGTGAGACAGGCTATGTCTCCGATTATCTTGACGCACCTACCGCTCTTTATGTCAGAGCACAGGTGGAGCAAAGGCAGCAGGTCATATCGGCGGTTAAAGAGGCGTTCGGTGAGATTCAGCTTCTCGAGCGTGCAAACGCTCCCGAAAACGAGCTTGCTTTCGTTACCCCCGTTGTCTGCGAGAGAGAGCTTCGTGAAAAGCTTGACGGACTTTGTGCAGCGAAGATTATTTCGACAATCAGAGTTACGGATTATTGATTTAACAAATTTAAAAAACATATCGGACTCTCCGCATGGTGCGGGGAGTCCGATTTTTTCAGTTTTACTGTTCGAGATTCAGCTCAGATATTTCAATATGCCCTGTCAGCACATCGGCATATTGTATTATATAGCTTTTTGGTGTCCCGCCGCTGTGCTCTTCTATCTGGAAGATATGCGGATAAACACCTTTTATCACTACCGGCTCGTCTTTCAGTGTGACACGGGGATTTACCATGGACACATTCATGTGAATGTTCGGGTTTGTTTCATAGAGCCTTTTGATTTTAGCTCTTATATTGTCAAGAGAAGTCATAACAGCCTCCGAAAATCAAAATTCAGCCGCCGGTTAAGGCGGCTTTGCCTGTAACCGTCGAAATTACTCGAAATATTCGGAAACATCGGTCTTGTCGTTGTACTGCTTTCTGACATGAACAACAACGGAGCCGTCCTCCTGTTCGAGACAGTCGATTATCTGATACCTGGTTCTTGCACGCTCGAGACTTGCCTTGTAATGCTCGACCTCTTCACGGTTTAGCTGCAACGAACGCTCTCTGCTGTAACCCATCTCGGGCTTCTGAGCGAAAATGAGAGTTTGAAGTATGCAGGCTGATTTAACTCGCTTCATGATTGGCACCTCCCCTTGGTACGATACATTACGGCAGAAGTATCGACCGATAATTCAGAGAGGTGATTGGCACGATCTTATTGATTAAATATGGCGGCTGCCGTCGCCGTATCGGCCCGAATGCACTCCCGTGACAGCTTTTGCTGTACTTAAATTATAGCATATTTTGAAGAAAAAATCATGCGCCGATTTTGAAAAAAATTTACGGCCGCCCAGACGATACAATCGAATAGACGGTCGTGAATTTTAATTTTTTAACCCATATTTTCCAGTGCAGTCATGAACTTGTGATTGCTCGGGATGAACATATAGTTGAGGAAAAGCACCTCATCTATGGAGTTTGTCTTAACAAAGTCCGCAAGGTTCAATGTGAGCAGCCTCGGATCGAGGACATAGACTGTCTTGTAGTTTGCACAAAGCCACGGAGCGAAAGCGTTGCCGAAGCTCTCTTTGATTATGACGATACTTTTGTCGCTTTGTGCCTCGGTTGTAATTTTAACAACGCCGTGGTCTCCGCCGACAAAGGCTAAGTATTTGTTCGACGATGTGGTTTCGGTGTTGACTACTTTAACGCTGTAGCTGTCGGTCATGGCGGCATCGGTGTCGGATGCTGTTGCAACGGTGTTGACCGGCGGCAGGAAATATTCCACATAGTCGGGATTGTTTTCGAGCGAAGTGCTCTTTGTGTATCTGTAGAGTGAACCGAGGAACGGCGAAAGTGTGCCTGTTTGCAGGGTGTTTTTGTCAACGGGAGTGAAGCCCGCAACCTTTGCAAATGCACGGTATGCGTAATATGCGCCCCTTGCTGTCCAGTGATGATCGCTTCTGAAATACAGGTATTCGTCTGTGTGCGCCGCCACTTCCGAGTATACATTGACGGGGATAATGTCGGTGAGGTTTTCGTAGATATAGCACATTCCCTCATACTGCGACTTTGACAGACCTGCGTTATATTTGCTCGGAGCATAAAATTCAACGGCAGTCGGTGCCATGAGGCAATAAACCTTTGTGTCGGGCATAGCGGTCTTGAGGGCGTTTAGTGTATCGGCATAGGCTTTCATATTCTTGTATGCGTTGCCGTAAGGCTCCATAACACGGTCGCCTATCTCGATGACGGAAGTGCCGCTGAAAGTCTTTATCTGCACATCGTCGGAGACGGAAACGGCGTTTTTCGGCTTGACGAGGCTGCCGTCCTCGTTGGTTGCCGGTTCGGTGGATGGCTCGGTAGTAGTCTCGCTCTCGGATGGCTCGGTGGTGTTGCCGTTATCGCCGCCTACCGCACAGCCTGCAAATGACAAAAGCATAGCGAGCATAAGAATAAGCGCAATCAGTCTGTTCCTTCTCATATCCGTTTCTTCCTTTCACTTTGGTGTGTATCAAGAATATATTCACTGAAAACAACATCGTATGCTGATTGTATCGTCTAAATGATACAAATATATAATAGCACACTTGCGTGAAAAAATGTACAGCTTTGCCGATAAAATTTTGGCGTTGCATGGTGTGCGGTGGTGCGGTTTTCCTCGGCTTCCCTCGTCAGGGGTAGGTTGAGTTTGTGCGACGAATTTGGTTTGAAATGATAGGTACAGCGGACATGGGCAAGCCTGTCCCTACGGAGTGGTTGCGGTGTGGTTGCCGCAACGCCACCGAACAGAAAAATACCGCTCGGATT
>CAZFZW010000060.1:0-7555 GCA_964523465.1 uncultured Clostridium sp.
GCTGCGATTGCGACAGATTCGTTGAGTTCTGGAATCTTGTTTTCACTCAGTTTGACAACGACGGCAACAATAACTACAGCCGCCTCAAGAGCTGCAACATCGATACCGGTATGGGACTTGAACGCCTTGCCTGCATTATGCAGGGTGTCGATAACCTCTTCGAGGTCGATACTGTCCAGAACATTATGAAGCATATCATGGAGATTTCCGGTGTCAAGTATCACGAGGATGAGAAAAAGGATGTCTCCCTTCGTGTTATCACCGACCACATCAGAAGCACAACATTTATGATCTGCGACGGCGTTATGCCTTCAAACGAGGGCAGAGGCTATGTCCTTCGTCGCCTGCTCAGAAGAGCGGCACGCCACGGCAGATTGTTAGGTATCGAGGGTACTTTCCTCTCCGAGGTATGTGAGACTGTTATTAAGGAGAATGCCTCGGCTTATCCGAACCTTGTCGAGAAGCATGACCTCATAGTTAAGGTCATAAAGGCAGAGGAGGAGAGCTTCAACAAGACTATCGATACAGGTCTTAATCTGCTCGAAAATATTATTGTAAATAACGATTCCAAGGTGCTCAGTGGTGCAGATGCTTTTAAGCTTCAGGATACCTTCGGTTTCCCGATAGACCTGACTAAGGAACTGCTCGAGGAGCGTGGAATGAGCGTCGATATTGAAGAGTATGACAGACTTTATGCTCAGAGCAGAGCGGCAGCCCGTGCGGCACGCAAGGATGCCGGTGCACAGGCGTGGAAGGACAGCAATGTTTCTTTCAAAGATGTCGGAACAACCGATTTTGTCGGATATACCGATTATTCCTGCGATGCCGAGATAAAGGCTATTGCCACAAACGGCGAGCGCGCGGAATTTGCAACAGCCGATTCAGAAGTTGTGCTTGTGCTTAACAAGACTCCGTTTTACGGCGAGAGCGGCGGACAGTCGGGTGATACGGGTGTTATTAAGACTGCCAATGCCGTTGTTGAAATTACCGCTACAGGCAAGACTCCCGACGGCGTAGTGCTCCACATAGGAAAGATAGTCAGTGGCGACAGCGTTGCAGTGGGCGATAAGGTTTATGCTCAGATAGATGACGCAAAGCGTGAGGCAACAAGACGCAATCATACTGCCGCTCATCTTCTTCAGGCGGCACTCAGAAAGCACCTCGGCAGCCATGTCGAGCAGGCAGGTCAGCTTGTCAACAGCGATGAAATGCGTTTTGACTTCACTCATTTCTCCGCACTGACAGGCGAGGAGCTCAAGGCGATTGAAGATGAAGTGAACAGCGTTATTCTCAGCGGTGTTCCTGTTTTGACCCGTGAAATGCCCATTGAGGAGGCCAAAAAGCTCGGTGCAATGGCACTCTTCGGAGAGAAGTATGGCGATGTTGTCCGTGTTGTCAGTGCAGGTGATTTCTCTGTTGAACTGTGCGGCGGTACTCATGCCGATAACACCGCAAAACTCGGCCTGTTCAAGATAGTTTCCGAGTCCTCCGTTGCGGCAGGCGTAAGACGCATAACCGCAGTTACAGGACTTGGTGTGCTCAAGTATATTGAAAATAACGAGCGCATAATGGCAAGTGCGGCGGCGGCAATGAAACTCGGAAATGTCACTGAGCTTGACAAGCGTGCCGCAACACTTTCCGCAGAAGTTAAGGCTAAGGACAGAGAGCTTGCGGAACTTCGTAGCGAGATTTCCGCTCTCAAGGCAGGCAGCCTTATGGACAGCGCAAAGCAGGTCGGCAGTGTCAGACTTATCACCGCCGAAATAGAGGTGTCAAATCCCGGCGAACTTCGCTCGATGTGCGATACAGCTCGCGACAACGGTGCGGATATAGTTGCGGTGTTTGCCGGTGTTAACAAGGAAAAGGGTACACTGAACTTCGCCTGCGCCTGCGGTGCAGATGCTGTGAAGAATGGTGCTCACGCAGGAAATATTGTGCGTGAAACCGCCAGGATCGCAGGCGGTTCCGGCGGCGGAAAGCCCGACAGTGCAATGGCAGGTGCAAAGGATGCCTCAAAGGCAAACGAAGCACTCTCGGCAGTTGAGGGTATTGTCGCTTCGATGCTCAAATAATAAAGCCCGTCTGTCGGGAGCAGTTTCGACAGACGGTTCAATGAAATATACAGCAGGAGGCTTTTTATGGATGACTGTATTTTTTGCAAGATAGTCAAAGGTGAGATTCCCTCAAAAAAGGTTTATGAGGATGATTTTGTCCTTGCATTTTATGACCTCGAGCCGCAGGCACCGTTTCATGTGCTCATCATTCCGAAGAAGCATATCGCCAGTGCCGCAGAGATAACAGCAGAAAACAGCTCTGTGGTTTCAAAGGTCTTTGAGGCGGCGGCAAAGATAGCAAAGCAGTTTGATTTAAAGGACGGCTTTAGAATCGTCAACAACTGCGGTGCATCGGCAGGTCAGACAGTGCTTCATTTACATTTTCATATGCTCGGCGGCAGAGAGTTCGGCTGGCCGGCAGGCTGATATAAAAATTAAAATCAGGAGATGTTCAAATTGGCAAAGACTTACTCTATGGAAATAGCAGGTGTCAAGAGGGAGCTCCCTCTTTGCCCTGTGAGCGACAAGCTTGATATTGCGGCGTTCATTCTTTTCGGTGATGTTGAAATTACCGTCAAGTCGGCAGAAGAGCTGCTCAAAAAGTGTCCCGAGTTCGATTATATCCTCACTCCCGAGGCAAAGAGCATTCCGCTTGCATATGAGATGTCAAGACAGAGCGGCAAGAAATATTTTGTTGCCCGTAAAAAGCCGAAGGTCTATATGACTGACCCGGTGAGTGTCCATGTCCGCTCGATAACCACTGATGATGACCAGACACTCATCCTCGGCAGAGAGGACGGCGAGCAGCTCAGAGGCAAGAGAGTTGTTATAGTTGACGATGTTATCAGCACCGGTGAATCCCTCTCGGCAGTCATTGCTCTTGCCGATGAGTTCGGCGCAAACATAGTCGCAAAGGCGGCAGTCCTCGCAGAGGGTGATGCTGCAAAGCGTGACGATATTGTTTTCCTCGGTGAACTTCCTCTTTTCTTCAAATAAGTTTTCTCACGGTGATGCAGAAAAATGGCTCGACCGTTTACTGTTATTGGTTTTACACTGTTCTTTTCGCTGACTGTAATTTTTGAATTCGGTCAAACGGCGGCGGTCATACTCCTGTCGGCAGCGGCCGCCGCTTTGATATTCTGCTTGTTTTTCAAAGGAGTACGGCGTGATGCCGTCATCCCAACTGCCTGTGTTACCGTCGTTGTTGCGGTTGTGCTCTCATTCGTGGCGTATATTATGCCGATGAATGCATCCGAAAGATTCTCGGGCGGTGAACACACCGTAAAGGCGAGTGTGGTCTCTCTTGAGGAGCGTTCGGCAGGGCGGTATTATACCAAGCTCAAAACTTCGGAAATCGACGGTGAAAAATATGAGCTGAACATCCGACTTTCCTCTGAGGAAAAGCTCGGATTTTTGCCATATGACACGGTTGAGGGCACGCTTGAACTTTATGACATCGGAAGCACAAGAAGCTCAAGGCAATATTATTTGTCCGAGGGCGTTTTTGTCGGCGGTTATTCCAAGGGTGAACTCGGCATAACTCCGACAGAACAAAAGCCGATAGGCTATTATCCGCTTGCGCTCAGGGCAGGGATAAAGAAAACGGTGTCGGAACTTATCCCGGGCGAGAAAGGTGCGCTTGCAACGGCGCTTTTGATTGGCGACAAGTCTCAGTTGCCCGATGATATTTCACAGGCGTTTTCGTCCTCGGGAATATCTCACCTGGTGGCAGTCTCGGGTCTGCATTTATCCGTGTGGTGCCTTTTTATATTAAAGATTTTTGAGGCGTTTCGCTTGAGGGAAAAGCTCGGTGCGGCAATATCGGCAGGCTTTGTTTTGCTGTTTATGTCGGTGTCCGGTTTTACATATTCCGTATTAAGAGCGGGCTTTATGATGCTCGTTATGCTCACGGGCAAGCTCATTTCCCGACAGTCGGATTCTCTCAATTCACTCGGTATATCCTTGACCGTCCTGTGCTTTGTCAATCCCTACTGTGTGCTGAGTCTCGGACTCAGACTGTCTTTTCTGTCAACACTCGGAATTATTGTTGGAAGCGGTAATTTTAAGTTTCCGCTCGACCGTATGATATACAGCCTTGAAAACAGGTTTTTCAAGAGCATTTGCGAGTCGTTTTTCTCACTTGTCAGAAGTACCGTGTTCGCCTGTGCGTTCACGCTGCCGGTTATGATACTCGATATGGGCGAAATATCCCTGCTTTCAATACCGGCAAACCTTGTCTCGAATTTCCCGGCATCCGCCTGTATGATACTTTCGGGAGCGGCGGCACTTTGTTCGTGTGTTCCTTTTCTTTCGTTTGTTACGGCAGGTCTCTCTGACCTTGCCGGAATTTGTGCAGATGTGCTCATTCGCTCGTCAAAGGCACTTGCGGCACTGCCGTTTTCTTCGATAAATGCGACATCGGTTGTTTTTAAACTCTGGCTTGTGGCGGCGTTTATTATACTTGCTTTTTCGGTTGTGTTCAGCCGCATTAAAAAGCACGGTATTATCCGTGCGGCAACTGCCGTGTGCGCCGCAACTTTTGCTGTGACCTGTGTGCTGTCAGCCGCGGTTTCAAAAGTAGCGGTGAAAATAGTTGTTTGCGATGTCGGAAACGGTTCAGCGATAGTAGTGTCGTCGGATGGTAAGACTGCTTTGCTCGGATGTGGCGGTGACAGCTACTTTGCGGCGAATAATATAGACTCTGCGGTTTCCGCAGTCGGAGCGAACAGTCTTGATTTACTGCTGATACCGAGAGTGTCTCAAAGCGAAAGTTCGTTGGCTCTCGATGTTGTAGACGGACTTTCTCCCTCATATATTCTGGCAGGGGAGACGGACAGCGATCTTGAATCAATACTCAAAACAGAAAATTATGTGTTGTCACCCAATGCCTCAATTACATTCGGCAGTGTGCAGCTTGAATATAAAACTACTAAAAATTCTTCTACCGCCGCACTTCGATTCGACAGTGCGAATGTGTTTGTTGCGTTTCGCCCACTTGAAGCGGTGGATGACGGGGAACAAAAGGATATCCTGATTCTTCGTGAAAATCTGCCACGGGGCATCTCTCCTCAGGATTACAATTTAACCCTCCTGTCTGCTGACGGCGAACGCGCAAGCACTGTTATGGGGAAACTCTTTTCTCTCGATGCAAACGCCTATGCCACGGCAGGAAAGGGCAACTTGATTATTACGGTGTTTCCTTCGGGAAAGATATTTATAGAAAGGACGGATTAAATGGCAACTCTCGGTGAAAAGGAAATAAAATCAGTGTTAAAAAGCGGCGAGCTCGGCGGAGCGTTCCTGTTTTTCGGCACGGAGAGCTACCTCAAGGAGTTTTACGCAGACAAATTGCGTCAGAAGTCCGTCAGTCCGGACTTTGCGGATTTTAACTATCATTTTTTCGATGGCAGCAGCTGTGCCATGGAGGATATAAGTCAGGCGGTTGAGGCTTTCCCGATGATGAGCGAGAGTACCTGTGTGTTTGTGAAAGATTTTCCCATAGATACGCTTGACAACGATTCGAGGGACGAACTCGAGCACATAATCAGTGATGTTCCCGATTATTGTACGCTCATCTTCTATTTCGGCAAGAGCGATGTGGTCATATCGAAGAACGAAAAGGCGAAAAAGACCGTTGCGCTTTTCAACAAGTACGGCAGTGCCGTTGAGCTGAACAAAAAGAGTGCATATGAGCTTGCTAAAATGCTCATCGGTGCGGCTCAAAAGCGAAATTCAGAACTGAGCCAGCGAAATGCCGAGTACCTTGTCAGCTGTGTCGGAGAAGAAATGACGACACTTTTCAACGAGGTTGAAAAGCTTTCTGCTTATGCCGCAGGGCGTGAGATAACCAGACAGGATATTGACCTTTTATGCATCAAAACGCTTGAGGCGAAAGCGTTTGATTTAACAAAACATATCATCGCCAATAATTTCGACAAGGCGTACACTACGCTGAATATTCTCTTTGCCCAGCGTGCAGACCCGACTATGATAATGGGTGCGATAGTTTCGGTATTTGCTGATATTTACAGAGTGAAGGTGAGTGTCGCCGCAGGACACAGAGCGACAAAGCCTGCCGAAATTTTCAATTACAGGGGCAAGGAATTTAAACTCAACAATGTTGCAAGCTTCTCGGCAAGATTGAGTGTCAATGCACTTCGCACTTGCCTCGATGAGCTGCACAGAGCAGATGAACTGCTCAAAAGCTCGGCTGTCGATAATCGTGTGGTTATGGACGAATTGCTCGTAAAGCTCTTTCTTGCAATACAGTCGAATAAGACTTAAAGACGGTGTTTAAATAATGATAAAAATCAAGCAGGCGGTCATAGTCGAGGGAAAGTACGATAAAATCAAACTTTCCACCGTCCTTGACACTGTTATAATTCCGACCGAGGGTTTCGGAATATTCAAGGATAAGGAAAAGCAAAAGCTGATAAAACGCCTTGCACAGACTCGTGGCATAGTGATACTCACCGACAGTGATTCGGCAGGTTTCAAGATACGCTCATTTATAGGCGGCAGTGTTCCGCAGGAGTGCGTATATCATGCGTATATACCCGATGTTTTCGGCAAGGAACGCAGAAAAGATGCTCCGTCAAAGGAAGGCAAATTAGGTGTTGAGGGAATAGACTCGGCGGTTTTGCTTGAGGCACTTGACCGAGCCGGTGTCACCTGTGAGCACACGCATGAAAAGAGCCGAGAGGTGACTGCTTATGACCTGTATGAGGCAGGGTTGAGCGGCAGACCCGATTCTGCGACGAGGCGAAAAGATTTTTTGCGACTTTTGTCACTTCCCGAGCGACTTTCAACCTCGTCACTCGTTAAACTTATAAATACCTTTATGACCTATGATGAGTTTGAAAATAGCGTGCAAAAGCTCGATTTAAATAACGGAGATGATAAAAATGATTAGAGTAGGCTACGGTTACGATGTTCACAAGCTTGTTGAGGGCAGAAAGCTCATCCTCGGCGGCGTAGATGTTCCGCATACAGTCGGATTGCTCGGACATTCGGATGCGGATGTTCTTCTGCACAGTATAAGCGACGCTATCCTCGGAGCGGCGGCAATGGGTGACATCGGCTGTCTTTTCCCCGATAATGACGAGAAATACAAGGGTGCGGACAGCCTGGTTCTGCTTTCCGAGGTTGTCAAGGCAGTCTCCAAAGAGGGTTGGCATATAGTCAACATAGACTCCACCATTATGGCGCAGGCACCGAAGCTTCGCCCTTATATAGACGAAATGCGTAAAAATATTGCATCGGCCTGCCAAATCGATGTGTCTTGTGTCAGCGTTAAGGCGACCACCGAGGAGGGTCTCGGTTTTACAGGGCACAAGGAGGGCATAAGCGCATCTGCTGTTTGCCTTATAGAGAGATAATTTGATTTTTATCGTGAATTATGATATTATAAGAATCGAAGAGAGGTATGCCTATGTTTAGTGAAAAAATCGCATCTCTCTGGGATCAGCTCAAGGTGATTTTTTCCGACTTTGCTTTGACTG
>CAZFZW010000061.1:0-7502 GCA_964523465.1 uncultured Clostridium sp.
TTGTCTGTCAAATTGAACTGTATTTCAGTCGGAACTATTGCAATAACAAGCACCAACACTATCGCAAGTGCGATTGCCACAGCTTTTTTCATATTTGTTACACCTGCTTTTCACGCATAATTCACCGTTACAAATTCTTACCATATAGAAACATACATAGCGAGTGCATATACAGAAACAAAGCACAAAAATCCCGTCAATGCCACCATGGGTATCCACAACTTCTTCACCGTCTTAAAAACGGACAGACCCGTTGCAACAAAGAAAGCGATATTACTAAGAGCAGCATATTTATATCTATCAAAATTCTATATCCGCACCGTTCTACGCAAAAAAGACCTGTAATTGCAGATACACTTTTTCATTCAAATGCTCTGCACACAAGTCCTGTCCACGGTTAATTTACCATCGGGGACGCCTCCAAATCGCCGGGCGACCCGGCTTCGTTATCCCCTCCTATTTCCTATGGTTTTATATTATCATATCAAATTTCCTGTGTCAATGTATTTATTGTAATTTGCACATCTTTATATATTGATTCATAATATCTTTATGAAGTTTGCTATATTAAATATATGAAACAGAGCAGAACAAAACATATAAAATTATTATAAAAATCCTGAGAGTGTTGTATATTCTCTTGTAATTCCATGTGTTTTCTGTCATAATATATCTTGGATATTTCAAAGCAAAGGAGATTGGGATCTATGGATAAAAAATGTGCCGTTATCCTCGCCGCAGGTGAGGGCACACGCATGAAAAGCAAGAAGCCCAAGGCACTCGCCGAGGTTCTCTTTTCGCCCATGATAGACTGGGTGATGGGTGCTGTGAAGAACAGCGGCATTGATGATATATGCGTAGTCAAGGGCTTCGGTGCGGAATATCTCGATAAGCACCTCGCAGGCAGTTGCGAGACCGTGCTGCAATCCGAGCGTCTGGGCACAGGTCACGCCGTACTTCAGGCAAGCGATTTTATCGAAGCCCGCGGCGGAAATGTGCTCGTTTTGAACGGCGATGCTCCGTTCATCGATTCCGCAACCATATATGACGCACTCACTCTGCACCGCAAAGAGAGCAACAGCGTCACCGTCATTTCCGCAAACATTGACGACCCCACAGGCTACGGCAGAATAATCCGCTGTGCTGACGGTTCGGTTGAGAGAATAGTCGAGCAGCGTGACGCCACCGCAGAGCAGGCCGCCGTCAGGGAGATAAACTCCGGTGCATTCTGGTTTAACGGCGAGGCTTTGATAAAAGCACTCCGCTCACTGAGTGAAAAGCGTGCAAGCGGAATCAACTGTAAGAAGGAATTCTATCTCACCGACGCACTCGAGGAGATAAGGAGTTTCGGTCTGCGTGCCGGCTCTTTCACCGCCGCGAGTTCAGATATAGTTCTCGGCGCAAACGACAGGATTCAGCTCAATGAGCTCAACGAGCTTGCCAGACACCGTGAGCTTGAAAAGCACATGAGAGCAGGCGTATCTATCCCCTGCACCGACGGCGTTATCATCTGCCCCGGCGCAAAGATAGGCAGAGACACAGTCATATACACCGGCACGGTAGTAAAGGGTGACAGTGTCGTCGGCGAGGACTGCACCATAGGCCCGGATTCGCTTGTTGAAAACAGCGTTATCGAAAACGGCGTTTCGTTTGTGCGTTCTGTCTGCTATTCGTCAAAAATACTCAGCGGTGCGGACATCGGCCCATTTGTGCGTATCCGTCCCGGCAGTCTTATCGGTGCAGGAGTTCATGTCGGTAACTTTGTCGAAGTCAAGAACAGCTCGATTGGTGCAGGGACAAAAATCTCGCACCTGTCCTATATCGGAGACTCCGATCTCGGCAGTGGCATAAATGTCGGCTGCGGCTGTGCAACCGCTAACTACTCCGGCAACAGGAAGAGCCGCACAGTCATAAAAGACGGCGCATTCATCGGTTGCCACACCTGCCTCGTCGCACCCGTTGAGGTCGGCGAAAACGCTTATACTGCGGCAGGTTCCACAATAACCGAGGCCGTGCCCGACAATGCACTTGCGGTCGCCCGTTCAAGACAGACAGTGAAAAAAGGCTGGGTCAAAGTCAAACAGCCATACAAACATAAAGTTTAAAAACATAAAGAAAGACGGTGTTTTTTCCCATGAAAAAGAATGTCAAAATAATACTCATAGTTGTTGCCGTTATATTGGCGGCGGCTGTTATCGTAGGCGGGCTGTTCCTCGGCGGCGTTATCAATGTCGGCGAAAAGCGTACTGCTTCGATGAGCACTATTGAGATAAACGAAACAGGACTTACGGCATACAAAACTTATCCTCAGGTTTACAAGACCGTTCTCAAAAGTCTCTACGGAATGACCGAGGAAAATGTTGACGACTTCTATACAACAAACGGCGACGGCTGGACTGTTTACGATGTCACTGTTACCGTCAAGAACAAAGAAGACATAGCAATCGTCATTTCAAACGCAAAATCCGCTGTCAACGGCACTCAGGGTCTCTGGATCTGCTCGAAGAGTTCCGAAAACGACTATGTAACCGTGGATTCCGGCTCAGAGGGCACATTCACATTTACAGTACTCGCAAAGGGATATGACAGTGCAGACGCTGTTAAAGAGCAGCTTAAAAGTCTCAACCCGAGCATAGTTTTTGCGGAGAATCCGAACGCCGCAGACCAGACTTTCGTTAAGTTTGACATGACTAACGCTGACAAGTTTGCAATAGACATCAAGTTCTGATAAACCAATTAAAAAATCACGGACGCTCAAGCAAACGCTTTGAGCGTCCGTAAAAACAAGGACTAAAAAATATGAATTTTTTCAAGCACACACCCCGTGTGACCGGTACACCTGAATTTTTGATAGTGGGTCTCGGCAATCCGGGCAAAAAATATGAACTGACACGCCACAACGCAGGGTTCCTCTGCCTTGACCTGTATGCACAGGAAAACAATATCAAAATAAACAAACTCAAGTTTAAAGCTCTCATAGGCGATGCCGAAATCGGCGGCAAGCGTTGTATTTTCGCAAAGCCGCAGACATTTATGAACAACTCCGGCGAGGCGGTGCGTGACATCGCCGCATTTTACAAGATTCCGCCCGAAAACATAATCGTTATTTTTGACGACATCTCTCTCCCCTGCGGCAAGCTCAGAATCCGCCGCAAAGGAACCGACGGCGGTCACAACGGCATAAAGAGCATCATCTACCACCTGCAAAGCGACAAGTTTCCTCGCATTAAACTCGGCATCGGTGCAAAAGCACATCCCGAGCAGCCGCTTGCCGACTGGGTGCTCTCCGTAATGAAGGGCGACGACCTGAAGAATCTCCGTGAGGCGGCTGACAAGGCCTGTGCCGCACTCGAGCTTATGGTAAACGGTGACATCGAAAAGGCAATGGGGCTCTACAACAGCTGAGCCCCATTTTTTGTCAGAATTTCAAGCTTTTCATTGACGAAACATCGTCCATGATTCCGCTGACGGTTTTCATAGCCTTGGCGGCACTCTTTTTCATATTCTTCTTAGCCTTTTTCAAAGAGTTGCCGCTGTTCATCATCATCGCACCCGATGCCACAGCAGCTGCCGAACCGACAGCCAGGGCGACCATAACATTCTTGACATTTGAACCCGACTGAGCCATTTTCATTCAAAAACACCCCTTGTTCTGTTTTTTCGGAACACAAGCGTTCCCTTTGTATTTTTCACAGGGAAGTCAAATTTGATTCAAGACAAATTTTGTTGGAGGAGCTAAAATGCAACTGAACATAGTTCTCGTCGAGCCTGAGATTCCGCAGAACACAGGCAACATCGCACGAACCTGCGCCGCAACCGGCTCTCGACTTCACATAGTAAAACCGATGGGTTTCAAAATCGACGACAAAAAATTAAAGCGTGCCGGTCTCGATTACTGGCATCTGCTCGATATTACATATTATGAGAATCTCGACGACTTTTTTGAGAAAAACGCAGGCGGAAATTTTTACTATTTTTCAACAAAAGCAAAGCATATCCATTCGGACATAAGCTATCCCGACAACTCGTACATAGTCTTCGGCAAAGAGACAAAAGGACTTCCCGAAGAACTGTTGCACAACAACCCCGAGAACTGTGTACGCATACCGATGATAAACAATTCCGACGCACGGAGTCTGAACCTTTCAAACTCCGTTGCGATAGGAGTTTACGAAGTCCTGCGGCAGTGGGGATACCCCGAGCTGCTGACAAAAGGCAGACTGACAAAATTCGACTGGGAAGAATAAAAAAATCTCCGTATGAGCGTTCATACGGAGATTTTTGATTTTACTGTGATTTACGGCATAAGGCGATGGATAATATCGATGCAATCGTCGAGATCCATAATTCTCGGTACGGGATAGAGGGGGTTGGCCTCCTTGCACGCACGCTTGGCAATGGTCTCAATATCCTTCTCCTGTATCTTCTCGATCTTGTCGGGGATGTTCATTCTGGCGTTCATATCTCTGATAGCCTGAATGAAGTCGAGAGCCTTCTGCTCATCGGACTGGCCGTCCTTTGCAACGCCTGCACACTCGCTGAGTCTTGCAAGACGCTCATATGCGGTCTCGCCGTAGAAGTCGAGGACATAGGGCAGGATTATTGCATTTGCAAGGCCGTGAGGCACGCCGTAGAAACCGCCGAGGTTATGTGCAATAGCGTGGACATTGCCGACATAAGCTCTTGTGAATGCGATACCCGCATAGTGAGATGCAAGAAGCATCTGCTCACGGGCGTGAATATCGGCACCGTTTTTATAAGCTTCCTCAAGGTTTTCAAACACAAGTTTTGTTGCTTCTTCTGCTCTTGCGGAGGTCTCCTTTGTGTTGGAGTGGCCTATGTAAGCCTCAACGGCATGAGTAAGTGCATCCATACCTGTGGTGGAAGTGATGTGGGGCGGAAGTCCCACTGTAAGCTCGGGGTCGAGCACTGCATACTTCGGACGAAGCACGGGGTCATTGAGCGCATACTTCTCGTGGGTCTTTGTGTCGGTAACAACAGCGGCGAGAGTAGTCTCTGAGCCTGTTCCCGCTGTGGTGGGAACTGCAAAGAGCAGCGGAGTTTTCTTGATTATCTTGAGCTGACCACGCATCTTCTGAACGGGCTTGTTGGGTCTTGCTATTCTTGCGGCAGCAGCCTTGGCGCAGTCCATGGGAGAACCACCGCCGAAAGCGATAAAGCCCTGGCAACCATTGTCAAGATAGAGCTTGCGAACCTCTTCGATATTGTCTATCGACGGGTTGGGCTGAGTCTTGTCATAAACGACATAGTCAACGCCCTCTGCCTTGAGCCCCTCATAGAGGCCGTCAAGCAGATTAAGTCCTGTGAGACCCTTGTCGGTGACTATCATCATCTTGCTAAGACCCTTTTCCTTGATAACCTGCGGCAGCTTCTTAACCGAGCCTGCACCTGAAATTATCGTGGGAGGAGTCCAGTCAAGCAGATTGACCGCCACTCTGAAGATACCCTGATAAAGCCTGTAGTATGCATGTTTAATAGACATTTGTATCACCCTTTTAATTTTATACTTTTATTTTACTTTATTCGGGCGGATAAATCAACCCTAATATAACTTTTACAGTTCAAAATCGCTCGCAGAGAATTTCGGCAGCTCGGTTGGAAGCTTCGGACGACGTTTGAGCGGGTCATATTTAAAACTGCGGCAGCTTGAATCTTTCTGCATAACACCTTTTTTCAGGCACAAAACAGTCTTGCCGTCCGGTGCATTTGAGCCTTTGGCACAATATTCGCACGCAGGCGGAATATCCTTTTCATTAAGAAGCTTGCTTTTCAAACTCATCACCCTAAAATGTAATATATTTATTTTAACACTTTTTTGTGTCCTTATCAAGTTCCAATATCAACAGTACTCCGCTGATAAGCATCGCCGCAGCCGCCGGTGCGGAAAAGGAGAAAAGTCTCGGCACTCCGGGCGAACCGAGTACAACAGTATCCACCGAACACGGAAATAGTCGAAGCAGAAAGTCGGAATAAACAGCCGCCAATGCCGCACAGACAAATCTCGCACAGAAAAACTGTGCAACGGGTGTGCCGCAAGCTTTGACTTTCTGCAATATCTGACAGTGAACGCTGACTCCGCCCCAACCGAGCACCGCCGCTATGGCAGATATATTGAACACTCCTGCCGCCCTCGAGCAGCCGCCCGTCACTTCTGCGGCACAGCACAGCAAAAGCTCTGCCCAGTCGGGCAAACGCAAAAGCGGTATATACTCAAGCCCACAGGAAAACAACACTATCCACGAACAAATCGAAACCATATTTTTTGTTCCCTGCATCACGGCCTCAGGTAACGCCGTGGACACCGAAACGATACCGCCGCTGTAACGGCCGCAGTCTCCGTGCTCATGCGGTATAAATCTTGTCAGAACTCCCACGGTAACACTTGACAGAGTGAGTGCAAAAAGGATTATCACGCCGACTTTCACGCTGCCGAGCATGGCAGCACCCACCGAGCCGACAACAAATGCCGGCCCTGCATTGACGCAAAACAGTGTCATACGCTGTGCATCCGAGCGTGATATTTCTCCCCTTTCAAGCATTTCGTGCGTCATATTGACGCCCACAGGATACCCTGCGACAAGACTCATACACACTGTCGCACCTGCACTCCCCGGCAAGTCAAACAGCAGTCTTGTCGGCTTTTCGAGAATCTTTCCGATATAGCCGCACAAACCCGAGCGAACAAAGAAAACCGACACCACACAAAACGGAAACAGTGACGGCACTGCATTGGCGGCACATAGATACAGTCCCTTTTTTACGCCCTCGGCACTGTAGCCGGGCAACGCCACTATAAGCACTGCCGCACCTGCCGTAGCCACCACAACCGGCAGGCGTTTTGCTATCATTTTGAGCCGTTTTTTCATGTTATCCCCTCCGCAATATGGATATTCATCCGCTGTTCTTTTTATAGCTTACACGGCATACATTATTTGCAGAACAGTGAAAGGGGATATTTGATTGTCAAAGCACAAGCGTTCCGCCACCGAGGTTATAAAGGCAATAAATGTCCTCGATTCATCAAGTAGATATTCCGATGTTCACATTGAGTTTTCAGGCGACAAAGAAGTGAGCATTGACGGCCTTTATGGTGTGCTCGAATACAACGCAGAGTGTATACGCCTGAGTGCTGGCAGGAAAGAACTGCTTTTTCGAGGCGACGAAATGAGCATGGATGTTTTCGACCTCGGTCAGGCGGTGATAAAAGGCAGAATACTGAGTATGGAATTTTGCAAATAGGGAGGTGCTCGCCTTTTGGACTCGTTTAACTTTATCAGAGGCTATGTGTGTATAAGAGCCGAGGGCGGATTCCCCGAACGGTTTTTGAATCTGTGCTCAAGAAGTCGAATCCCCTATTGGAGCGTCTGCTGTATCGGCAACACTATTTTCGCACGCACAACTCCGTCAGGCTATCGCAGGATGAAAAGCTGTGCAAAAAAATCGGGCATGAGACTGTGCATTGAGAAAAAATGCGGCCTGCC
>CAZFZW010000062.1:0-7363 GCA_964523465.1 uncultured Clostridium sp.
TCGGCTCACAGCTGCCGCCGATAACATTGCCCCAGTCAAAGAGCACATCCTTTTGCACTCCGAATATCAGGTCAAGGCTTCGCAGTCCGATGTCCATGTCGAGCATCAGCACACGCTTGCCCTTTGCGCTCAGTGCCCTGGAGAGACCGGCAGTCAGCGACGATTTGCCGACACCGCCCTTGCCTGAGGCGATAACGATTTTTTCAGCCATATTCTCACCCCAAAAGTGTATTCTCGCTCTGCGGAGAGGCCGCAGTCTGCGAGCTGCTGAAGTAGTATTCGAAAATTGTATTTGCAATATCCGCAATAGACGATGAGCCGTAAACACCTTCGCAGACGATTGCCATTGAAATTTCGGCATCTCTGCTAGGTGCAAAGGTGATGTAAAGGCCGTTGTTTATGACTTTTTTGACACCGTTGACAGTCTTTTCCTCTTCGGAAGTACCTGTCTTTGCGGCGGAAGTCACATCGACTTTGAGATAGTTCTTTGCAATGGTGTTTGTCGTGACATATTCCATACCCTCTATGACGGCATTTATCGACGACTGCGATATGCCTGTTTCGAGCACGACTTTCGGTGTTTTTTCGAGAATAGTCTCGGTGTAATCGGCAGTCTTTACGGATTTGATAAAGTGCTGCTCGTATCTTGTGCCGCCGTTTGCTATTGTGGCGGTGTAGTTTGCCAACTGAATGGGCGTGAATCTTGTGCCGCCTTCACCGATGGACGAGAGGATGAGATAACCGGGCAGCCATGTCTGACCGAGGCTCTCACGATACTCGGGGCTGTCCTGTATGCCCTCTGATTCCGTCAGCTCAACTCCTGCCTTAACTCCGAGACCGAGCATGGAGCGGTACTCGTTGAGTCGGCTTATTCCCAGAGCCTCACCGCAGGTGAAGAAGTATGTGTTGCACGAATCCTGGAGTGCGGTACGCAAAGTCAGATTCCTGTCCTTGTGGCTGACGTTGCACGAGAAAGTGTGGTCGAGATATTTGAAACTGCCGGTGCAGCGTATGATTGTGTCACGGCTTGTGATGCCCTCCTCGAGTGCGGCCAGCGCAACGGACGGCTTTGAAGTCGAACCGATTGAATAGGTGGTTCTTAGTGCTCTGTTCCACAGCGGAGTGCGTGAGTCTTTGCTCAGTGACGAGTAGTCCTCATAATACGTTTCGAGGTTGTATGACGGATAGCTGACGCACGCCAAAATCTCGCCCGTATTCGGGTCATTGACTATCAGTGCGCCGCCGGCCTCCACGCCGTATTTATTCTTGGAGGATGCGGCATATGCCTCCGTCCAGCTTGCGAATTTGTCCTGTGCGATTTTCTGCATATCTATGTCGAGGGTCAGAACGATAGTGTTGCCGGGGACAGGCTCCTTTGTGACGACTTCGGTTGTGTTTCCGTCCGCATCGACGGTGATGACCTTTTCGCCGTCCTCACCTCGCAGATAGTCCTCCATCGCAGCCTCGATGCCGGTTTTGCCGATAATGTCGTTCATACCGTAGCCCTCATCTTTGAGCTCGGCATATTCTTCGGCACTGATTTTGCCTGTCAGACCGATAATGTGAGCGGCGAGAGTGCCGTCAACATATTCTCTGTAGGGCACGACTTCAACATCAACGCCCTTGAATGTGCCGCTGTTCTCCTTGACCTTGGCAACGAGCAGATCGCCGACATCCTCAGCAAAAGTGTATGAATTGCTCATGCCGAAGCCGTTTAAGAGCATCTGATAACGCACGGCTGCAATTTTAAGTCCATCCTTGAGCGAATAGCTCGGGTCTATCTCAAACAGTTCAACCATAGCGTCGTAGCAGTTCTGCGCTGTGGCATAGGAGTTGAGGTCGAGCATATCCTTGCCTTTCATAATGCGAACCTCACGCTCGCTGTCGGCTGAGAAAACCAGCTGACCCGAGGCGTTCGTCTCAATAGGCAGGTCATTTATCCACTCGGTATCGTTTTGCTCAAACAGGCGGATGAGCGAGATTATTATCGAATTTCTCTGTGCATTTTCGCTCTTCGAGGGGAAAGTGGCGTAGTTAAAAACTATGGACTTGCCCTGGCGGTTGGTGACTATGGGTTTGCCGTTGCGGTCAACTACCTCACCACGGGGAGCTTTTATGGTGACGGTGGCCTGTGATGCCGTGCTGACGGTGCTTGCGTATTCTTCGCCGTCAATCAGCTGCACCTTGACGAGCACACCGATAAAACCTACGATAAATGCCATCATAATGCATGGCAGTGCAATGCGTCTTATTGCAAGTTTTTTACCGTCCATAATACAGTCTCCTTTCCCGAAAATGCGTTTTATCTTCTCACTTCACTCGGAAGCGTGCGTTGAATTGCACGAATTATCAAAAACCACAGCGGAGTGAAAATCGCCGTGTAAACTACGCTCGGCAGGCAGAAAGAGAGAATAAGTCTACCTGCACCCTGCGTTCCTGCGGCGGACACTGCCCAGTGGACAAAGACCTGTGTCAGCAGAGCAATGACGGAGAAGATGAGCGAGGTGAATATATTGTTTCTGAAAATATTGTTGACGAGCAGACCGCAGACAAAACCGAAAATCGTGAGAATTATGGCATTGATACCCTGCGTGCCGCCTGTGACATCGAGCACAACGCCTGCCAAAAGACCGAACAGCATACCTGCCGTCTCTCTTTCAAACATGGCAATGCACACGACCATTGCGGTCACGCCGAGCTGATGCAGGCCGAATGGCTCGGGGAGCAGTCCCGGTGTGTTTTGAATAACTGCCGCAACAATCAGCAAAAGCGCATAGACGGTGCGGCGGATTATCAGTCTTTTCTTTTCTGCTGTAAGACCCATAATAAAAATCCTTCGGTTAAATTATTCGGTGATGCTTGAGCCCTGACCGTTGAACTCGGTGATGATGAAAACATCGGTTATAGTCGAAATATCAACGCCCGGCTCGATTATCGCAGTGGCGGAGATGTCCGTGTCCGAATCCGCAACACGGGTGACTGTGCCGATTATGAGGTCACGGGGATAAATTCCGCCCACACCCGAGGTGCAGACGATGCCTCCGGGAGACACGGCAGTGGAGTCGGACAGACCCGGCATGGTGCAAAGTCCGTCAGCCGCATTTTTAGCATCGGTTGTGACAAATCCAAGCTCTCGGGTGCGTATTTCATATGCGCTGACATTGACCGAGGGGTTGAGTATGGTTTTTATCGTACACTGATTGAGTGTGACGGAGGTTACAACTCCGACTAAGTATTTGCCGTAAATAACCGGATCATTGACAGCTACGCCGTCATTTGAACCACGGCTGAGAACAAATGCGGAAAGGGGATCCGATGAGTCTCTGCCGATTATGGATGCCTCGCAGAACTTGTAGTCCTTGTGTTCCTCTTTTAGCTCGAGGAATTCTTTGTAAAGGTCGTTTTGATGCTTGAGTGCCTCGTAGTCGGTCAGCTGACTGCGAAGCTCCTCTATCTCGCCGTTTAACTCGTCAATCTGCTTTGCGAGCGTTGCGGATGACTTGAAATTGATGGAAAAAGATGAGATTTTCTCCGCAAGGAAAGAGGACGCACGCTGGAGCGGTGAAAACACGGTGCTTATGACCGAATTTGCAGGCGAAGAATTTGAGTGCGTGGCGGCAGCCGCAACAACGCCGATTATCAGCACTGCGATAACCGCTACGAATATTTTGAACTGTTTTGACTTGTAAAATCTCAATTTATTCACTCCTTGGGCGAAACATAGGTGATTTTGCACGCTGTCTATACAACGCAAAAAATCCCGCCGGTTTGCAAAAAACATACAAAACAGACCTACCGTATGAAAGTAGGCGGATGTGCCGCATATCTTTTGAAAGCCTGCGAGAATGCGGGCCGTCTGCGGAGAGCAGAGCGACCCGCAAAAAGGCAATTATCTGTTGAACGGATGCTCGAGGCAGGAGCCTGTGCCGTCAACAACACAGTCGAGCGGACTGTCGGCAACGAGAACGGGGATTCTCGTCTCGGCGGCAATGAGCTTGTCAAGACCTCTGAGCAGAGCACCGCCGCCTGTGAGTGTAATGCCGTGGTCGATAATATCGGCGGCAAGCTCGGGCGGAGTCTTTTCAAGAGTAGCCTTAATGACATCGAGAATCTGATTGACGGAGTCAGAGAGAGCCTCTCTTATCTCCTCTGCGGTTACCTCGATGTTCTTGGGCAGACCGTCCATAAGGTTTCTGCCCTTGATGTTCATGGCACCCTCGCCCTCATAAGGATAAGCGGAGCCTATCTTTATCTTGATGTCCTCGGCGGTTCTTTCACCGATGAGCAGGTTGTACTTTTTCTTGATATAGTTGATGATGGACTCATCGAAATTGTCGCCTGCGACTCTTGCGGAGTTGGAGGTAACAACATCGCCCAGCGAGATAACGGCAACTTCGCTTGTGCCGCCGCCGATGTCAACTACCATGCTGCCCGAAGGCTCGGAGACGGGGAGACCTGCGCCGATAGCCGCAGCCATGGGCTCCTCGATGAGGCTGACATACTTTGCGCCAGCGCTTCTTGCGGCATCGTTTACGGCGTTTCTCTCAACGCCCGTAACGCCCGAGGGAATGCAGATCATAACACGCACTCTTGCAAACGGTGAATTCTTTGTGACCTTCTTGATGAAAGCCTTGAGCATATCGGCGGTGATGTCGAAGTCTGCGATAACGCCGTCTTTGAGGGGACGCACTGCGGTGATGGAACCGGGAGTTCTGCCAATCATCTCTTTAGCCTCTGTGCCGACTGCGACAACTCTGGGCGGATTGTATTTCTGATCAACCGCCACAACAGAAGGCTCTCTTATTACTATACCCTTACCCTTTACGAATACGAGTGTATTTGCGGTACCCAGATCGATACCGATGTCAAGTGAAAACAAAACAATTATCTCCTTTCAAAATTCAAGTTTATTATTTAAACGAAATGGAATTTAAAATCTCTTCAAGAGTGTCGGTCGAAGATTGTGAATCCGAAGTGAGCGATGCCGAGTAAGCAATGCCGTTCTTTTCAAAGACGATGCTTGCGAGATATATATTCTTTCCCTCGGCGGAGAGCTTTATCTCGGTTACTGTTGCGGTCACTCCGCAGACGGTCTTTTCGCTTGTGGAGACTTCGGGGGTGTAACCCTCATCCTTCATGCCGCCAATCAGGGTGGAAACAGCGTCAAGCTTGTCGTCAACCGTCTCTTCGATTTCGTAGTTTATAGAGATGCTGTCATTCTTCTTTGTCAGCGAAATAGTTGTGCCGTAGACAAGAGCATCGTAGCCGGAAGGCTTCGTGAACGAGAAATATCTGCAATAAACATTTTTGCCCGACTCGATAAGGTTGCTGATGAGCAGGGGAGTAGTTACCTGCTCGCCGTTTGCGTCCTTGTTGGCGTGACCTTTTTCGTCGGTGTCAACAAGAATGATGTTGCCGGCCTCATCGTATACAGGCTCACCGTTTTCGTCGGTGACTGCAACACGGTCATTGCCGTTGGGGTCCTTTATCTTTAGACCTTTTGCCTTGGAGCAGCCTGCGAACAGGCAAATGGCAGCCAGGGCGCATATAAACAGAGCGAAAATACTTTTTTTCATTATTGAACCATCCTTTCGTCCTTTTGGCACGAAATTTTTATCTGTTTGAGTATATCACACGCACACCGGTATTTTCAAGTGTACGGGATATGATTGACACAAAATCGTGTGATTAACCGTTGAGAGCGGCAAAGTTGTCCTTGTTGCTCTTGTAGAGGTTCTTGAATACGGCAAAGTTCTTGTCGTAAACGGGTTTGACGGAGGGATCGGGGATGAATGTCTTTTTGGCGGGGACGAGCTTTTTCGCTTCCTCAATGCTGTCGAGCATACCCAGACCGACAGCCGAAATGACAGCTGCACCGACAGCACCGACATTCTGCGGACTGCCGACTACCTCGACCACTCTGCCTGTGCAGTCTGCGAGAATCTGCGAGGTGATATCGGAGAGCGCACCGCCGCCGACGAAACGGATTGTGTTGGAAGTGGAGGCTTTCTTCTCGATAGTTTCAAGGAACCAGCGAAGGTGCATACAAGTGCCCTCGATGACCGCTCTGATAAGCTCGGTCTTGCCGGTTTCGAGGCTGATGTTGAAGAACATACCTCTTGCGTTGGGATCTTCAAACGGGCAGCGGTTGCCGTGAAGCCAGGGAGTGAAGATAACTCCGCCGCAGCCTGCCGGAATATCCTTTATAACATGGGACATATAATCGTAAAGGCTGGTGAATATTGATTCCTTGGAGGAGGCAACGTCGGTCTTTTCAAGGAAGATGCCGATTTCGTCAAGTGCGAGGTGATCCTTGACCCACTCGAGGCACTTGCCGGCGGTTTCAAGTTCGGCAAAATAGTTGAGCTTGCCGTTTTGTGCGCCGATTATCGAGGCTATCATAGCACCGGTGTCAACGATGTTCTTGTCAACAACGGTTGATACCCAGCCGGAAGTTCCGCAGTAAACATGTGTGTCGCCCAGCGAGACCGAGCCTGCGCCGACACCGATGAGCGAAGCGTCTCCGCCACCGCCGAATACGGGAGTGCCCTCGCACAGTCCGAGTTCCTCTGCTGCGCCGTCGGTCAGTCCGCCGACGAGAGCGGTGGAATCGATTATATCAGCCATGTGCTCGGGTCTGACATTGAACATCTTGAGCATTTCGGGACTCCAGCATCCCTTGCCGGGTCTGACATCATAGAGCAGAGTGCCGAAAGCGGAATCACGGGTCATGACGAATTTATCGGTCATGCGGCAGATGATGTATTCCTTGACATCGAGCCACTTGTGAGTTCTTGCAAAGTTCTCCGGCTCGTTTTCCTCGACCCATTTATATTTGTATACGGGGTCTTTGACGCTTGCGGAAACAGCACCGGTTATCTGCAATGACTTGAGCAGCTTGGGTATGTAAGCACCTGCTACCTGCGGGCCGTATGCCATAAGCTCCTTTATCTGCTTTTTGGCACGCTGATCCATGTAGCTCATCGCTTTGCGGACGGGCTTGCCCTCCCTGTCAACGAGTACAAGACCCTGCATCTGCGAGCAGAATGAGATACCGCCGATTTCATCGGCACGCACGCTTGTTGAATTCATCAGGCGTTTTGTGGTGTTGCAGATAGCCGACCACCACTCGTCGGGGTCCTGCTCCGCACCGCCGTCGGGATAGACAGTCAGCGAATAGCCCTCCATCTCCGCAGCGATAAGCTTTATCTCATCTTCGACCTCGAATAGGCAGGTTTTAACGCCTGTGGTTCCGATGTCGTAGGATAATACGTAAGTTCTGTCGCTCATTAGTTGTTCTCCTTTCATGGCTTTGAATATAAAGCCCCAATCTATCTCTAACAATTATATAGCAAAAAATCAT
>CAZFZW010000063.1:0-7188 GCA_964523465.1 uncultured Clostridium sp.
CGCAGGCGGCCCCGATGAGGAGCAGGCTGTTGACGAGCTTGTCAAGCTTGTTGAGTCGGGTTTTGCAGAGTAATTTTCAGATACTTCAAAAGCAGGCGAAAAGCCTGCTTTTTCTTTTTGTTGCTGCAATTCGAAAAAAAGCTGTTGAGAGGGCAATGCAAACTGCACTGTTCTCTCAATTTTTCTTTCCCTGCATATTTCTCGTACAAATAAGGAATAGACGGGGTGAAAAGTGGTGTGTGGAGAATTTAATGTGTTGATATTTTTGCTTTTGTAAAATCCGTGCCCTTTGACTGTGAAAACACCCTCGGCACGGTCGGGTGCTTCTCATCCTTTGATGCTCTGCGGCATATAATGTTCACGAGAGGGGATGGACTTATGTTTTCGGTTCTGGTGCTTGATAACAGTGTCGGATTTTTTGCCCGAAGAAAGCTTTACAGGCACCCTCAAGTGCGTGATGTGCGTGCGTACGGTGGATTGCCGTTTCGTGAGATAATCTCGGCCAAACGCAGGGGTGAGATAAACCGTGATGCGGTGTGCTCGGCAGCGGGTGGCACAGCTGAATTTATGATTTTGCCGCAGGGCATAACCCCGTCAGACGGCATAAAAGAACTTGATAGCTCGCTGTATATAAAGCTTGTGTTTTTCAACACCGCCTGCGAGCTTTTGCGGCGGTCTGTGGGGTGTGGCGTGCGTGCGACGCTGTGCATAAAGGATAAGAATGCGGCTGCGGCAGGTCGCCTGAGCCTTGCGGTTCCGCTGGTGTCCGATGTGCGTGTGGCAACCGACTGCTACGAGGCGTACTCTCGGGCGAGAGAACAGGCGATTAATGAATACGGTGCGGCAATCGTTTTGTCGCAAAGCGAGTGCGGAGATATAACAATTGACCTCGATGCAGACGAGCCGTGTCTTGTTGTCGGCGAGGAGCGATTCACGGCGGAAAAAATCACTCTGCCCACTGCTTATGCACGCCTTATGCCGCCCTATACCGATGAACTGAAATTTGCCGCCGGGTTATATCAAATCAGCCGTATATATTCGCTTTCTGCCCTTTGCTTCGATAAAATTTTTTGTGGTGGTGTTCCTGTAGAAAAAGACCGTGCCGCCGTGCTCATAAGTCACCGGATGGGGCTGTAAGCTATTGACAATCGGGGATAAAATGAATATAATAACAATATTATGGAGAGGTGTCTGTGGCACTTCTTCGGACAATAATTTTTTAAAATTTAAGGAAGAAGGATGAGCCTTAAAATGGAAAAGCAGATAGTACTGACAAGAGAGAGTTATGATGCCAAGGTCAAAGAGCTCGAACAGCTCAAAACCGTCGGCAGAGATGAGATAGCCGAGCGAATCAAAGTTGCCCGTTCTTTCGGAGACCTTTCCGAGAACTCAGAGTACGATGAGGCTATGAATGAGCAGGCTAAGCTCGAAGCTAAAATAGCTCGTCTTGAAAACGATATTCGCAACGCCAATATTCTTGACGGCGACAACCTCAGCGCGGGTGTTGTACACCCCGGTTCAAAAGTTAAGGTCGAAAATATCGAAACTGCCAAAAAATCCGAGTATACCATCCTCGGCCCTAGCGAGTCTAACCCCTCTCAGGGCATAATCTCCGACCAGTCTCCCATCGGCAAGGCACTCATCGGCAACCGCAAGGGTGATGTCGTCGACGTTCTTCTTCCCACGGGAAAAGTTATTAAGCTGAAGATAGTTTCCATTTCCAAGTCCAAATAATTTACGGACTGCGGAAAAATCGCTCATAGCTGCGTTGTGAGAACCGTGCGAAATCGGTTGAATCCCGTAGGGACAGGGCTTGCCCCTGTCCGCAGATTTGGGATGTTCAACCACAATGTCGTTAAGAGACAGAAAGCAATATAAGGCTGACAATGGCTACTCCGTCGGCTGATTTTGCCTGCTTTGAGACATAGGACAACCTGTTTGTTCTGCTCACAATATAACAACCGTGCAACATCAATTTTTATATACAACTTTAAGGAGTGAACAAAATGTCGGATGTAAAGACCAACCCCGTCAATCCCGAGGAGGGAGAGGCACAGGAGGATATTAACGCCCTGCGTCAAATCCGTGTTGACAAGCTCAACGAGCTTTGTGCAGCGGGAGAAGATCCGTTTAAAATAACCACTGCCGAGCAGTCAGTTCATGCTCAGGAGATAGTCGATAACTTTGAGACGATGGAGGGCAAAGAGGTCTCCATCTGCGGTCGAATGATGTCCAGACGAGACATGGGCAAGGCAAACTTCATCGACATCCGTGACCGCTCCGGCCGCATCCAGGTCTATGTGCGTATAGACGATGTCGGCGAGGATACATTCAAGAAATTTAAGAAGTGGGATATCGGTGATATTCTCGAAGTTAAGGGTATGGTTTTCAGAACCCGCAGAGGTGAGATTTCCATTCATGCTACAGGCCTTCGACTGCTTACCAAGTCCCTGCTTCCTCTGCCCGAGAAGTTCCACGGTTTGCGTGATACGGACACCCGTTATCGCCGCCGTTACCTTGACCTCATTGTTAATCCCGATGTCAAGGACACATTCATAAAGAGAAGCAAGATTATCCGTGAGATAAGAAATTATCTCGACTCCAGAGAGTTTATGGAGGTAGAGACCCCTATCCTTGTTCAGAATGCAGGCGGTGCGGCGGCACGCCCGTTCATGACCCATCACAATGCACTCGATGAGGATCTCAATCTTCGTATTTCACTTGAACTTTATCTCAAGCGCCTTATCGTCGGCGGACTTGAGAGAGTTTATGAGCTGGGCAGAGTTTTCCGCAATGAGGGACTCGATGTCCGTCATAATCCCGAGTTCACCCTGCTTGAGATTTATCAGGCATATACCGACTTCCACGGCATGATGGATCTTGTCGAGGATCTTTACAGAACCGTCGCTCTCAATGTTCTGGGTACTGCCGTTGTCAACTACGACGGTGCCGAAATTGACCTTTCGAAGCCTTTTGCACGCATGACAATGACCGAGGCTGTCAAGAAGTATTCGGGTGTTGATTTCGCCGAGCTTGACCTTGAAGGAGCACGTGCGATTGCCAAAGAGCGTGGAATCGAGTTTGAGCAGAGACACAAGAAGGGCGACCTGCTGAACCTCTTCTTTGAAGAATATGTCGAGGACAAGCTTGTTCAGCCGACATTCATCACAGAGCATCCGGTTGAAATTTCACCCCTTGCAAAGCGTAAGCCGAACGACCCGGATTATACCGAGCGTTTCGAGCTGTTTATAACCTGCCGTGAGATGGCAAACGCCTTTTCCGAGCTTAATGACCCCATCGACCAGAGAGGTCGTTTTGAGGCACAGGAGGAGCTGTTCGCAGCAGGCGACGACGAGGCTAACCACACCGATGAGGACTTCCTCATGGCACTTGAGTACGGTATGCCCCCCACAGGCGGTATCGGTATCGGTATCGACCGTTTCGTAATGCTTCTGACCGACAGCTATTCTATCCGTGATGTCCTGCTGTTCCCGACTATGAAGTCGCTTGACGGCGAGGGCGCAAAGAAGACTGTCCGTGTGGAGACTGCCGCACAGGATGAGCCTGTTGAGGAGACTGTTGACTTCTCTAAGGTTGAAATAGAGCCGCTTTTCAAGGATCTTGTTGATTTTGAGACTTTCAGCAAGTCTGATTTCAGAGCTGTGAAGGTCAAAGAGTGCACCGCAGTGCCCAAGTCCAAGAAGTTACTTCAGTTTGTTCTTGATGACGGCACAGGCGAGGACAGAATTATTCTCAGCGGCATCCATGCTTATTATGAGCCGGAGGAGCTTGTCGGAAAGACACTCATTGCCATTACCAATCTTCTGCCCAGAGCGATGATGGGTATTGAGTCGTGCGGAATGCTGCTCAGTGCCGTTCACAGTGAAGAGGGCGAGGAGAAGCTGAATCTTCTCATGGTCTCCGACCGCATCCCTGCCGGTGCAAAGCTCTATTGATGATATGAAAATTTCAGTTGCGCTCGCCGCATATAACGGCGAGAAATACATAGGCGAACAGATAGAGTCCATACTTCCCCAACTGGGCGAGGATGGCGAAATAGTTGTCAGCGATGACTTCCCCTTGGGCAAGACTCGTGCGGTGGTTGAGTTTTACTCGGCTTACGACTCACGGGTGAAGTACATTGAGGGAACAGGCGAGGGCGTTTGCAGGAATTTTGAAAACGCCCTGCACCACTGCTCGGGCGACATAATTTTCCTGTGTGACCAGGACGATGTGTGGATGCCCGAAAAGGTCGAGCGAGTTGTGTCGGCGTTTGAAAACGGAGCGGATGTTGTGCTCCACGATGCATTTATGACAGACGGCGAGCTTAATGTGACGGATGAATCGTTCTTCAAGCTCAACGGCTCGAAAAAAGGTCTTTTGAAAAACTTTATCAAAAACTCTTATATGGGCTGCTGCATGGCGTTTCGCCGTGAGTTTGAGTCGGAGTTTTTGCCTTTCCCCGACGGTCTTGCGATGCACGACTGGTGGATAGGTTTAAATGCCGAGGCAAAAGGCAAGGTGGAGTTTATAAACGAACCGCTGATAAAGCATCGCTGTCACGGCGGCAATGTAACCGGCGGCAAAACCACCGCAATGCAAAAGATAAAGTGGCGTGTTCAAATGGCAAAGGATATTTTGAAAATATCCCGCTGATAACATAATTAAAGAGGTGTTAAATTGGGAAAATATAAGGTCACGGGATGCGTTGTTACTCACAACAATATGCGTACCATAAAAAAGACCCTTGATTCTCTGCTTGAGTTCACCGCAGCGGACTTTGAGCTGTACATTGTTGACAACTCGTCCACGGACGGCACGCCCGAATTTATCGAGCAAAACTATCCCGAGCTTGAGCTTATCAGAAACACAGGCAACGCAGGCTTCGGCGCAGGTCACAATCTCATCAGAGACAGACTTGACTCCGAATATCATGTCGTGATAAATCCTGATATAATCCTGCACGACGATGCAATATCGGCACTTGCCGATTATCTTGAGGAACATGAGGATGTCGGTATGCTCGCCCCGAGAATATGCTACCCCGACGGGCGTACGCAGATACTCGGCAAGCGTGACCCGAAGCTCAAATATCTCATTGCATCAAGACTCCGCAATGACGAAAAACCGGGCAAGCTTCTGCGTGAGTATGCCATGCTCGATGCGGATTACTCAAAGCCTTTTGAAATTGAAAATGCCTCCGGCTGTTTCTTTATGATAAGAACCGAGCTTTTCAAGCAGATAGGCGGTTTTGATGAGGGCTATTTCCTCTATTTCGAGGATAGTGACATAACAAGAACTGTGCGTCAGAAGTCCAGGGTTGTGTTTTGCCCGCAGATAGTTGTTTATCACGAATGGGAGAGGGCATCAAAGCGAAATTATAAGCTTTTGCTCGTTCACATCCGTTCAATGTTCTACTATATGAATAAGTGGAGGCAATTTCTATGAAGAAATATTTCCAGAATTTTTACAAGTACCGCTTCCTTTTCGGAGAGATAGTTCGCAAAAATATCAAGCTCCAGTACAGGAATTCGGTTCTCGGTATGTTTTGGACATTCCTTCAGCCGCTTTTGACCATGATAGTCCTCGCATTTATCTTCGGCAATATTTTCGGCCGAGATGAATCAAAGGTGCTCAACTATCCTGTCTACTTGCTTTGCGGACGACTTCTCTATGAGTTCTATTCTCAGGCAACAAAGCGTGCCATGCGTTCGATAAGAAACAGTGCCTCGGTCATAAAGAAGGTGTATGTGCCAAAGTACATATATCCCATGGCGAATGTCACTTCAAATTTCGTCACCTTCCTTATTTCTCTGCTTGTTCTCGTCGTGGTTATGGCATATTATATGATATTTACGGACACCGCAATGAAACTCACTCCGTATATACTGCTTTCCTTTGTGCCGATAGTTATACTCTTCGTGCTGTGCATCGGTGTCGGTATGATTCTCTGCACCATGGAGGTATTCTTCAAGGATGTCGAGTATATGTATGAGGTGTTCTGTATGCTCCTGTTCTATGCAACTCCCATATTCTACGATGTGGAGACGCTGAACATAACGAACAAGCTTGCAACTTATGCGCTCATGGCGAATCCGCTTTATTCAATAGTCTCAATGTTCAGAGACTGCGTGCTCTTCGGCAGAGCAATGAATCCCAACCATATAATCTATTCTGCGGTGTTCAGTCTTGCAATGGTGATAATCGGTGTGTTTGTGTTCTATAAAAAGCAGGATGAATTCATCCTGCATGTCTGATAGGAGGTGCTGATAATGGGCAAAGTAATGGTTGATGTCAATAATGTCAGCATCAGATTCATTCAGAATCAGGAAAAGGTCGATAACCTCAAGGAGTATTTTATAAAGCTTGTCACGAGAAAGCTCAGATACGATGACTTCTGGGCACTGACCGATGTCAATTTCCAGATTGAAGAGGGTGAACGCCTCGGCGTGCTCGGCTTCAACGGAGCAGGCAAGAGTACTCTTTTAAAGACCGTTGCGGGCGTACTCAAACCCACCAAGGGCAGCGTCACCACCAAGGGCGTTATTGCACCCCTGCTTGAGCTGGGAGCGGGTTTCGATATGAACTATACCGGTAAGGAGAATGTTTTCCTTTACGGTGCGACAATGGGTTATTCGAGAAAGTATATCGAGGAACGCTATGATGAAATAGTCGAGTTTTCGGAGCTTCAGAACTTTATGCACGTTCCGGTCAAGAACTATTCCTCGGGTATGCGTGCCCGTCTCGGTTTTGCAATAGCTACGGCTGTTGATCCGCAGGTGCTTATTCTCGACGAAGTCCTTTCTGTCGGCGATGCACGCTTCAGAGCCAAGAGCGAAAAGCGAGTTATGTCGATGTTCGACAACAATGTGACCGTCCTCTTCGTCTCGCACTCGACCGAACAGGTGCGTAGACTTTGCAACAAGGCTATAATCCTCGACCACGGCAAGATGATAGCCTCGGGCACAAGCGAAGAGGTTTGCGATATTTATGACCGAATGGTCAAGGGTAAATAAAGAAAGGGTGTTTTTTAATGGTAATCGGAGCAATTTTTGCAGGCGGTATAGGCAGCAGAATGGGCAGCGCAGATATGCCAAAGCAGTATCTCCAGCTCGGTTCAAAACCTATCATAGTCCACACCATTGAGAAGTTCGTGATAAATCCCGAGATCGATAATATAATCGTGCT
>CAZFZW010000064.1:0-7117 GCA_964523465.1 uncultured Clostridium sp.
TTATTGGGTACATTTTTATTACCTCGCAATTTTTACTGATGCTATGATTATAGCACTACTTGTCAACGATTTCAATATAAGCGTTAACTCCCGATGTGGCAAAATAATAAGACGGCTTATTGATTTGTATCCGGCATGATGATATAATTATATAGATATATTTTGTGAATAACAAAGGAGTGGAAGCGGTGCATATTAAGATTTTATTAAATTATATTAAACGTTGGAAAGATCCGGTAAAGTTTTTTAGAAAACAGGGTGCAACGATCGGAGAAGATTGCGAGATTCGGTGTTCGACACTTGGGAGCGAGCCTTATCTTATTACAATTGGAGACCATGTGCGTATAACAAGGGGAGTGGAACTGATAACCCATGACGGCGGCACATGGGTGCTGCGAAAATTTTCTGAAATACCTGATGCCGAAAAAATAGAAAAGTTTGGTAGGATAAAAATAGGAAATAATGTTCATATAGGAATTAATGCGATAATTATGCCGGGAGTAACGATTGGTGATAATGTTATAATCGGATGCTCGGCAGTTGTTACGCATGATGTTCCATCCAATTCGGTGGTAGTCGGAGCTCCGGCCAGGGTAATCGAAACGATAGATGAATATACGCAGAAAAATATGAGTAAGTTTGTCTACACGAAAAAAATGAGCCGGGCTGAAAAGAGAGAATATCTGCTGAGGATTTTTCCGAACGATTGAGATGAGCAAAAAACAGCACCGATACATATGAGTATATCGGTGCTTTGAAATCAGCTTTTGTCGAATGACGGATTGAATGAGTAGTAGTTTTTCGAGTTGAGCTTGTCGGTGACGATTCTGAGCCCCTCTCCGAACCGCTGAAAGTGAACTATCTCACGCTCACGCAGGAATTTTATCGGGTCACGCACATCGGGGTCGTCTACAAGACGCAGAATGTTGTCGTAGGTTACTCTCGCTTTCTGCTCCGCTGCCATGTCCTCGACGAGGTCGGCTATCGTGTCGCCCTTGCACTGCAAAGCGGCGGCAGTAAACGGCATACCGTTTGAACCGGCAGGATATACGCCTGCGGTGTGAGTGACGAAATATGCGTCAAATCCGCTTTTCTTTATCTCCTCGGGCGTGAGGTTGCGTGTGAGCTGGTGGACTATTGCACCAATCATTTCGAGATGTCCCAATTCCTCTGTGCCTATGTCGGTGAGCAAGCCTTTGAGCTGAGGGTAGGGCATTGTGAAACGCTGGCTGAGGTATCTCAGCGAAGCTCCCAACTCGCCGTCGGGGCCGCCGTACTGGTCAATGATTATCTGTGCGTACTTCGGATTCGGGTTGGTTATCTTCACCGGATATTGAAGCTTTTTTTCGTATGAAAACATCAGCAGTCACACCCCTCTATATCCCACGGCCACGGGTCTTTGAGCCACTGAGCACCTGTCGCATCGAGTGGTGAGAGTGCGCCGAACTGCTCTTCAAATTCGCTTTTTAATGCTCTGTATCTCGCATCGCATTTTTTAAACAGGGCAAGTGCCTGCAAGTCTGACGGATGCGTATCGAGGTAGAGGTGCAGTTCCCATTGAGTGAACTGAGCCGCACTCAGCCGTCGAAGCATCGTTTCACGCTTTGTCATCGTGAACACCTCGCAGGATTAAAGGGCTTGTTGAGCACGGGGAAAAGTGTGCCGACTTCGAGTGCCTTCATTTCATCGTAGACACTCAAATCCGTCTGTAACGGAACGTATGCCATTGCCACGCTGTAATCTTCCGGGAAAGCGGAGGCGGCATTTCGCACACAGCAGGAGCATCCTGCCGTGTTTGCGTAGCTGTTGTTCATATCGCAAATTACTCCCTTTTAAAAGGACTTTTGAGGGAAAACCCTCTCTACATCATATGTACACGCAAAAAAATTGACAGAATATAAAAGCGGAGGAAACGGTTATGGAAATGAAAAATATTCTCAGCAGAGTTGACCACACTCTTTTAGGCGTTACGGCAGGGTGGGAAGATATAAAGAAAATACTCGACGATGCCGAAAAATACGGCACGGCGAGTGCATGTATTCCGCCCTCGTTTGTCTCAAGGGCAAAAGAATATGTAAAGGGAAAAGTGCAGATATGCACCGTTATCGGTTTCCCGAATGGATATAATACAACTGCCGCCAAGGTTTTTGAAACTGAGGATGCCGTTAAAAACGGTGCAGATGAAATAGATATGGTAATAAATATCGGCGAGTTGAAATCGGGAAACACGGAGTATGTTGAAAATGAAGTGAAAGCGGTTCGTGCGGTGTGTGAGGACAAGGTGCTCAAGGTAATAATCGAGACCTGTCTGTTGACCGATGAAGAAAAAATAGCAATGTGCGAAATTGTTACCCGTTCGGGTGCGGATTATATAAAGACTTCGACTGGATTTTCAACTGCCGGTGCAACATTTGAGGATATCGAGCTGTTTTCAAAGCATATCGGAAATAATGTTAAGATGAAAGCCGCAGGCGGAATTTCGGGTGTGGATGATGCCGAAAAATTCATCGCTCTCGGATGTGACCGTCTCGGAACGAGCAGAATAGTAAAAGCGGTAAAACAGCTTGAAGAAAACTGATTCGGAGGTGAAAATATGTCAACAGCACACAATACAGCCGAAAAAGGCGATTTTGCCAAAACAGTGCTTATGCCGGGCGATCCGCTCAGAGCAAAGATGATAGCGGAAAATTTTCTTGAGGAAGCGCGCCTTGTCAATAATGTGAGAGGTATTCAGGGATATACCGGCAAGTATAACGGTGTGCCCGTTTCCGTCATGGCGTCGGGTATGGGTATGCCGTCGATAGGCATATATTCTTATGAACTTTTTAATTTCTATGATGTTGATAATATAATTCGTGTCGGTTCGGCAGGCGGTATTGCTCCGAACTTGAAGTTGCGTGATGTGGTTATTGCCTCTGGTGCCTGTACAAACTCGAATTATGCGCATCAGTTCGGACTTCCGGGAACTTTTGCACCTGTCGCATCTTTTTCACTGCTCGAAAAGGCGGTAGCGGCATCGAGAGCAAATGGCATAAAGCCGACAGTTGGCAATGTTGTGTCCTCCGATACATTTTATGAGGATATACCGAGCTTTGAACTTTGGCGAAAAATAGGTGTGTTGGCGGTTGAAATGGAAGCGGCGGCACTCTATATGAATGCGGCACGTTCGGGCAAAAACGCACTGTGTATTTGCACAATATCAGACCTGCCGATGAATCCGTCAAGCGGTGAATGTACCCCGGAGGAGCGTCAACAGAGCTTTACGGATATGATAAAAATTGCACTTGAAACAGCCTGTAAATAAGGAGTTTTTTCAGTGAAAACCAAACGGATTTTTCTTATAGTTCTCGACTCTTTCGGAATCGGCGAGCTGCCCGATGCCGCAAGCTACGGCGACGAGGGCAGCGATACACTCGGAGCAGTCGGCAAGTCCGAATATCTTGATGTGCCGAATATGAGGGCGCTCGGACTTTATAATATTGATGGTGTGTCGCCCTCGGGAGCAATTGATTCACCGAAAGCTTCCTTTGCACGTATTGCGGAGTGTTCGGCAGGCAAAGACACTACTACGGGACACTGGGAGATAGCAGGCGTGGTCTCCGAAAGACCGATGCCGACTTTCCCCGATGGATTTCCCCGGGAATTTCTCGAGGCTTTTTCAAGCTGCGTCGGTCATGGCGTTCTGTGCAATAAGCCTTATTCCGGCACGCAGGTTATCTTCGACTACGGCAGGGAGCACCTTGACACAGGTGACCTGATTGTTTATACCTCAGCCGACAGCGTGTTTCAGATAGCGGCACATGAGGATAAAATTCCACTTGAACAGCTCTATGCTTATTGCCGCACAGCCCGTCAAATGCTTGTCGGCGAGCTTGCAGTGGGCAGGGTAATAGCACGCCCGTTCAAGGGTGAATATCCCGACTTTTACAGAACCTCGGGCAGACACGATTTCTCACTTGAACCTACTGCCGAAACCATGCTCGACCGCCTGAAAGAAAACGGCTTTGATGTAATATCCGTGGGCAAGATAAATGATATTTTTGCCTCCCGTGGAATTACGGACAACAGAGGAATAAACAAAGATAACGCCGACGGAATGGAGAAAACACTCCGCATTCAAAGCGAGAATTTCAATGGACTCTGCTTTGTCAATCTTGTTGATTTCGATATGATCTATGGACACCGCAACGATGTTGACGGCTACGCAAAAGCGCTCACCGAATTTGACGGGTATCTCGGAAGATTTATGGAAAATATGAGCAATGACGATGTTTTGATAGTAACTGCAGACCACGGCTGTGACCCGTCAACTCCGAGCACGGACCATTCCCGTGAGTATATTCCCATGCTCGTATACGGAGAAGGTATAAAACAGGGTGTGAATCTCGGTACACTCAAAACCTTTGCGGACATTTCTGCTTTTGTCCTTGACAGTTTCGACTTGCCCGTGCTCAAAAACGGAACAAGCTTTAAAAATGAGGTGTCACGTTATGACTGATTTTGATTATGCTTTGCTGTTTGATGAAGCGGTAAAAGCTCGCAGACAGTCTTATTCACCGTATTCCGGTTACAGTGTCGGTGCGGCGTTAATGTGTTCGGACGGAACTGTTTATACGGGTTGCAATATCGAAAATGCGGCATTTACTCCGACTGTGTGTGCCGAGCGTGTGGCTGTATTCAAGGCGGTCAGCGACGGCAAGCGTGACTTTGAGGCAATGGCGGTAGCAGGAGGAAAGGACGGTCTGGAACCGTGTACTCCGTGCGGCGTGTGTCGCCAGGTGATGGCTGAGTTTTGCGTGTCGGATAACTTTAAACTCGTTTTAAAAGATTCAGACGGCTTGATTTGTGTACCTCTCGGTGAGCTTTTTCCGGGCAGCTTCGGCCCGAATAATTTGAAATAAGGAGGCGCTGATTTGAAACTGTTGCGAAAAATCACGGCGATTCTCTGTGCGGCGGCAATTTTGCTTTGCCTGTGCTCCTGTGCCAAAACAAAAAAAGTGGATATAGCTTTTATCACCGACATAGGAGATGTTTACGATAAATCTTTTAATGCCGAAGTGTGGGTGAGCGTGCTTGATTATGCCACGCAAAACTCCATGAACTGTAAATACTACAGACCCTCCGAGCGTGAGACGAAATACTTTATCAAGGCTGTCGGCAAGGCTGTGGCGGCAGGTGCAAAAACTGTTGTATTTCACGGCGAAGAGTTCTATGATACGGCTTTAAAGGCAGCTAAACGCTGGGAAAATGTGCATTTTATCGTATCGGGATGCAAGAGCGAAGGACTCCCAGACAATGTTTCGGTTATAAATTACTCCACTCTCGAGGCCGGCTATCTTGCAGGGTATTCAGCTGTTAAAAACGGACTTACCAACCTCGGTTTTCAGGGCGGCGGAGAGACAGATGAGAATATCGACTATTGCTTCGGCTTTATTCAGGGAGCGGAGAGGGCGGCATCAGACCTGCAACTTGATGTTATGACGATTGAAGTAAAAGTGAATTTCTCGTCTGCCGATGCATCGTCCGATGATATTCAGGTTCACGCACAGCAGTGGTATGCAACCGGAACTCAGGTGATTTTCGCCTGTGGTGACGGCGTTACCGTGCCGGTAATTTCAGCGGCAGAGGGTATGTCCGACAAATGGGTGATATGTGCTGACACCGATAAATCGTATATTTCAAAAACGGTGCTAACCAGTGCCGAAAAAGCCGTCAGCAACGGTATATACAACGCTCTCTGCGGAGCATGGGGCGATGAAAAAGAGGTTGTTATCGGAGTATCTGACGGCGGCGTAAAGCTCGATATGGAAAAGTCGCTTTTCACCTGTTTCACTGCCGAAGATTATGAACAGCTCATTTGGCGTTTGAGCAATGATGAGTCATTCCCGTCCTCGCTTGTCACACACGAAGCGGCAAGGAACATATCACTCGGCGATGCCGATGAAATTTATTCGCTGTTTTTGCTCAGCCATATACTTATCTTCGCAAATTGAAAGGGGACTTCGCTATGGGTAATTTTAAGCGATTCTCAATGCCGGAGCTTATCAAGAAAAAGCGTGACGGCGGTGTGCTTGACAGCGATGAAATAAAATATATAATCGACGGCTGTACTTCGGGTGATATTCCTGATTATCAGCTTTCGGCATTCGCCATGGCAGTTTTCTTTAAAGGTATGACAAAGGACGAGACCGTGGCAATGACTCTCGCCATGCGTGATTCAGGCGACAAAGCCGACCTTGACGGAATAGACGGAATAAAGGTTGATAAACATTCGACAGGTGGTGTCGGCGATAAAACGACTCTCATAGTTGCGCCGATAGTTGCGGCTTGTGGAGTAAAGGTTGCCAAAATGTCGGGCAGGGGACTTGGACACACGGGCGGTACTGTTGACAAGCTTGAGTCGATTCCGGGCTTTCAGACCTCGCTCTCACCCGAAAAAATGAAGGAGACCGTCAATCTCTGCGGATTGAGTGTAACAGGTCAGTCGGGCAATATGTGCCCTGCGGACAAGAGGCTGTATGCACTTCGTGATGTGACCGCCACGGTGGACAGTGTTCCGCTGATTTCCTCGAGTATAATGAGCAAAAAGCTTGCAGACGGTTCCGACTGCATATTGCTCGATGTCAAGACGGGCAGCGGCTCGTTTATGAAAACACTTGACGATTCACGCACCCTTGCAAAAACAATGGTCGATATAGGCAATGGGGCAGGAGTGAAAACCGCCGCACTTATTACAAATATGGATTCGCCTCTTGGCAGTGCGGTTGGCAACTCACTTGAAGTTATTGAGGCTGTTGAGGTGCTCGGCGGCAAGACGGACGGTGACTTGTGGCTCGTTTGCCATGAGCTTGCGAAGATGATGCTTTTCCTTGCGGGAAAAGGAACTGAGGACGAGTGTGGAAAAATGGCAGACAAAGCTGTTGAAAGCGGTGCGGCACTTGAACGCTTTAAGCTTATGGTAAAGGCACAGGGTGGCGATGTATCATATATCGAGAACACTGATAAATTCAAAAAATCCCACTACAAGCGTGAGGTCTACGCCACGAGAGACGGCTATATTTCGGCCATGAATTCGGAGACGGTCGGTATGACCGCAGTTGCACTCGGTGCAGGCAGA